>NZ_JBHVFE010000011.1:0-50836 GCF_042801945.1 Kitasatospora sp. NPDC057542 | reverse complement strand
GGCCCGCGGCCGCCCCACCCGGCGCTCGACGGTGTCAGCGCTTGATCGCGACGCCGCCCCAGTAGTACGCGGCCTTCGGGTCGGCCGGCGGCTCGCCGTCCGGGCGCCAGGCCAGCACCGGGGCGACGCCCGGCTCGACCAGCTCCCAGCCGTCGAAGAAACGGACCACGTCGTCGTAGCTGCGCGGCACCAGGGTCATCCCGCCGGCCCGGGCGGCCTCGGCGACCTTGCCGACGGCCTCCGGGTCGAAGTCCGGGGTGGGGGTGGTCAGCGCGATGCAGCTGCCGGCCGGCAGGGCGTCGCGCAGCGCGGCGACCCGGCCCCACGGGTCGTCCGCGTCGGCGATCAGCATCAGCACGGCGATCATCAGCAGACCGACCGGCTGGGTGAGGTCGAGGGTGGAGGTGAGCGCCGGGTCGGCGAACAGCTCCTCGGGCTTGCGCAGGTCGGCGTGGATGTAGGTGGTGCGGCTGGCCGGGCTGGAGACCATCAGCGCGCGGGCGTGGGTGAGCACGATCGGGTCGTTGTCGACGTAGACCACCCGGGTGCCGGGGCTGACGGCCTCGGCGATCTCGTGGGTGTTCGGCGAGGTCGGGATGCCGGTGCCGAGGTCGAGGAACTGGCGGATGCCGTGCTCCTGGGCCAGGTAGCGCACGGCCCGGCCCTGGAAGGCGCGGTTGGCCCTGGCCATCTCCTTGACGCTCGGCACGGCCTGCTCGATGGCCTGCCCCATGGCGCGGTCCGGCGGGAAGTTGGTCTTCCCTCCCAGCCAGTAGTCGTACACGCGCGCAGAGTGCGGGGCGGTGGTGTCGACGCCGAAGCGTTCCCACTGGCTGAGCTCGGTGGAGCCGTCGCCCTGCTGGCCCTGGTCGGGGGAGTCCTGACTTGTCGTCATGGCCACGTCCTCTGATGGCAGATCATCACACTGGGGAAGGCACAGCGTAGCGGTCCGGAGGGGAGGTGGAGCGTCCGGTCGGGGAAGATCCGTGGAAGAGCTCCGGAGCGGGGCGTGCGACCGATGGCTCTTGGGCCGTCGGAGTGGTGATCGGGTCCGTCGGAGTTGCCCCCGGGAGCGGCAGTGACGGGCAGGGGATGCATCCATAATGCTGTCAGATCATCAGATTACTTCACGCAGATTGTTGCTGGTTGCGGCCGGAATGTCCCTTCTGGGAATGACTGCCGGATGCCGGAGCCCCTGGAGCGGTGAGGAGCGCAGCGCCGTGGCGGGGGCGACCGACGCCGTCTCCCCGTCCGCCGTCTCCCCGTCCGACACCTCGACGGCCGCCACCCCGTCGGCCGTCGTGCCGAGCGGGGAGCCCGTGCACCGGGTGCTCACCAAGGCGGAGAGCAAGCCGGTGTACGACCTGGGCTCGGGGCGGCGGGTGGTGGCGCTCACCATCGACGACGGCCCGCACCCCCGTCACACACCGACCGTGCTGGCGCTGTTCGAAACGTACGGGATCAGGGCGACGTTCTTCCTGATCGGCGAGAACGTGGCCGAGCACCCCGCCCTGGCGCGGGAGATCGCGGACCGCGGCCATCACGTCGCCAACCACACCTGGACCCACCCGGACCTGCGGCACCTGTCCGAGGGCAAGGTGCGGGACGAACTGGAGCGGACCTCCGACCTGCTGCAGCGGACCACCGGCCGGCAGCCCACCTGGTTCCGCGCGCCGGGCGGGGACTGGTCCGAGACCTCGCTCAAGGTGGCCGCCGACCTCGGGATGCGGAACATGGCCTGGTCGGTGGACCCACGGGACTGGGCCAGGCCGGGGACCCCGGCGATCATCGACCGGGTCCTCAGGAACGTCCGGCCCGGGTCGATCGTGCTCAATCACGACGGCGGCGGGGACCGGTCGCAGACGGTGGCGGCGCTGAAGGCGTACCTGCCGGTGCTCGTCGACTCGGGGTACTTCTTCACGGCTCCGCCGAACTGAGGGGTTTTCCACTGGGTGGCAGGTCGCAGTTTTAGCGCTTAAACCACCCAAAAGGGTGGATTGGAAGTACCGTTTCTGCGGATTTTGGGCCTCTAGGGTGATCTCGCACCAATGAACCCGGTACCACCGAGTACCACCTGAAAGGCCCTCACTCATGCGTCTCCGCAACGCCGTGCTCGCTGCCGCCAGCGCCATCGCCCTCGTCCTCGCCGTTCCGTTCTCGGCCAACGCCGCGGAGGGCGACTTCCTCTACAAGGTCGGCCCCGGCGTCCTCACCGGCCTGGCCGACCCGCAGAGCGGCAAGTGCATCGACCTGCCGTGGACGACCGAGGACGCGCCGGGCTTCGCGCCGGAGAACCTCACCCGGTCCACGGCCACGGTCTTCCTGGACTTCGGCTGCTCGGGCGACGTGTTCTACGTCATGAACCCCGGCAAGAGGCTCGGCGACCGGCTGAAGCTGCGCTCCGTCGTCTTCTCCTGAGCGGACGGTCACCGCGGATCCGGGGGGGCGGGGGCTGCCCGGGGTGGCCCGGGCCGGACGGGCGGCGTAGGTTCGAACTGTCCGGCCCGGTCGCCGGCTCCTCGCCGTGTCCGTACGCCCTGCCCCGTCGTGCGGCCCGCTGTGTCCGTGGTCGGGCGCCGCAGCCTGGCAGAGCGAAGGAGGGCGTGGGATGACCGGCAACGGCTACGCGCACCCCGAGGCGTTGGTCCGCACCGAATGGCTGGCCCACCACCTGGACGACGGGACGATCCGGGTCGTCGAGGTGGACGAGGACACACAGGCCTACGACCGGAACCACATCCCCGGCGCGGTCGGCTGGAACTGGACCACCGATCTGCACAGCCAGGTCGGCCGGGACTACATCGACCGCGACGGCGTCCAGCACCTGCTGCGGGCGGCCGGGGTCGAGGACGACACCACCGTCGTCCTCTACGGCGGCAACAACAACTGGTTCGCCGCCTACGCCTACTGGCTGTTGCGGCTGCGCGGCTTCGGGCCGGTGCGGCTGCTGGACGGCGGGCGCAAGAAGTGGGAGCTGGAGGAGCGGGAGCTCACCCACGAGGTGATGGACTACCAGCACACCGGCTACCGGCTCCGCGGGCCCGAGCGGCCGGAGCTGCGGGCGCTGCGGGACGAGGTCCTGGCCAAGGCCGAGGTGTTCGCCAAGCCCGGGGTGGACGCGGTGCTGGTGGACGTCCGCTCGCCCGCCGAGTTCCGGGGCGAGCTGATCGCACCCCCGCACCTGCCGCAGGAGCAGGCGCAGGTGCCCGGGCACATTCCGGGCGCGGTCAACATCCCCTGGTCGCAGACCGCCAACGACGACGGGTCGTTCCGCTCGGCGGAGGAGCTGCGGGCGCTGTACGGGGGGCGGGGCGTGGAGCCGGAGCGTGAGGTGATCGCGTACTGCCGGATCGGCGAGCGGTCCGCGCACACCTGGTTCGCGCTCACCGAGCTGCTCGGCTACCCGCACGTGAAGAACTACGACGGCTCGTGGACGGAGTACGGCTCGCTGGTGCGGGCGCCTGTGGCGCTCGGGACGTGAGTGACGGATGAGGTGGTGTGGCGGCTCCGCGGCATCGCTGCGAAGCCGCCATTTCGGCGCGTTTCTTCTCATGAACATCTCACGATCGGGGAGTGGATGAGGGGTTGCCGGGACAGGGATCGGTTCGACCCAATCGTTCCTGTGATCCCTGGAGGACCACGTGCGCAAGAGACTGATCGTCTCTGCTGCCAGTGCCCTGAGCCTGTTCCTGGCCGTCCCCGCCTCGGCTTCCGGCTTCCAACCCGGCGCGGCCGGGGTCGGGGACCCGTACTACCCGACCTACGGCAACGGCGGGTACCGCGTCTCGCACTACGACATCCGGCTGAAGTACCAGCCCGCCACCGACGAGCTGGAGGGCACCACGACCATCCTCGCCACGGCGACCCAGGACCTCTCCCGGTTCAACCTCGACTTCGCGCTGAACGTCTCGGAGGTCCGGGTCAACGGCCGGGTCGCGAAGTTCGCCACCAGCGGGGAGCAGGAGCTGGAGATCACCCCCGCCCGGCCGCTGGCCAAGGGCGCCCAGGCCACGGTGGTGGTGCGCTACAAGGGCGTGCCGTCCACCGTGAAGAAGTACGGCTTCACCAGCTGGCACCGCACGCCGGACGGCGGGATCGCCGCGAACGAGCCCGAGGCGGCCTGGTGGTGGTTCCCCAGCAACGACCATCCGAGCGACAAGGCCACCTACGACGTCTCGGTCCTCGTGCCGGACGGCACCCAGGCGATCAGCAACGGCGTACTGACCGGCACGACCTCCCAGGCGGGCTGGACCCGCTACAGCTGGCGCGAGAACAAGCCGCAGGCGACATACCTGGCCACGCTGGCGATCGGCAAGTTCGACGTCACCCGGGACACCACGGCGAGCGGGCTGCCGGTCTACAACGCGTACAGCAAGGACCTCGGCGACAACGCCGACGCGGCCCGGGCGAGCGTCGAGCGCACCGGCGAGCTGGTGGACTGGCTGAGCGGCTACTTCGGCGAGTACCCGTTCAGCTCCGTCGGCGGCTACGTCCCCAACGTCCCGACCGGCTACGCCCTGGAGACCCAGACCCGGATCTTCTACAGCCCCCGGCAGTTCGCCAAGGGTTCCAACACCTCCGTGGTCGTGCACGAGCTGGCCCACCAGTGGTACGGCGACAGCGTCTCGCTCTCCCGCTGGAGCGACATCTGGCTGAACGAGGGCTTCGCCCGGTACGCGCAGTTCCTCTGGTCCGAGCACGAGAACGAGGGCACCGCGCAGGAGCTGGCCGACTACGTGTACGCCTCGCACCCGGCCGACGACCCGTTCTGGACCATCAAGCCGGGCGACCCGGGGCCGGACGACCAGTTCTCCAGCCCCGTGTACGAGCGCGGCGCGGTGGCCGTCCAGGCGCTGCGCAACGCCGTCGGGGACGAGAAGTTCTTCCGGATCCTGAAGGGCTGGCCCACCGAGCGCCGATACGGCAACGCCACCATTCCGGAGTTCCAGGCGTACGCGGAGAAGGTCTCCGGGAAGAAGCTCGGCGACGTGCTGAACACCTGGCTGTTCACCGCCGGCAAGCCCGCCGTCGGGCCGGTACCGCCGGGCAGCGCGGCCGCGGCCGCGGCCGCGCTCGCGCCGGGCGCGGACCGGGCCGAGGGGAAGCTGCCGGCCGAGCCGAAGTCCTGGAAGAAGATCCAGGAGACCAACTCGGTGCACGAGGCCCACAACTGACGACATGTCGGACTGTCCGGCGTGACGGCTCCGCGGCACCGCTGCGGAGCCGTCATTCCGGCGCGTTTCGTTTCACGAAGAACTCAGGATCGGGGAGTGGGCGAGGGGTTGCCGGGACAAGGATCGGTTCAACCCAATCGTTCCTGTGATCCCTGGAGGACCACGTGCGCAAGAGACTGATCGTCTCTGCTGCCAGTGCCCTGAGCCTGTTCCTGGCCGTCCCCGCCTCGGCTTCCGGCTTCCAACCCGGCGCGGACGGGCTCGGGGACCCGTACTACCCGACCCTCGGCAACGGCGGGTACCGCGTCTCGCACTACGACATCCGGCTGAAGTACCAGCCCGCCACCGACGAGCTGGAGGGCACCACGACCATTCTCGCCACGGCGACCCAGGACCTCTCCCGGTTCAACCTCGACTTCGCACTGAACGTCTCCGAGGTCCGGGTCAACGGCCGGATCGCGACCTTCGCCACCAGTGGCGACCAGGAGCTGGAGATCACCCCCGCCCGGCCGCTGGCCAAGGGCAGCCAGGCCACCGTGGTGGTGCGGTACAAGGACGTGCCGTCCACCGTGCAGAAGTACGGCGGCTACACCGCCTGGCGCCGCACCCCGGACGGTGCGGTGGTGGCCGGCGAGCCCGTGTCGGCCGGGTGGTGGTTCCCGAGCAACGACCACCCGAGCAACAAGGCGACGTTCGACGTCTCGGTCATGGTGCCGGACGGCAACCAGGTGATCAGCAACGGCGTACTGACCGGCACCAGCTCGCAGGCGGGCTGGACCCGCTACAGCTGGCGCGAGAACAAGCCGCAGGCGACGTACCTGGCGACGCTGGCGATCGGCAAGTTCGACGTGACCCAGGACACCACGGCGAGCGGGCTGCCGGTCTACAACGCGTACAGCAAGGACCTCGGCGACAACGCCGACGCGGCCCGGGCGAGCATCGAGCGCACCGGCGAGCTGGTGGACTGGCTGAGCGGCTACTTCGGCGAGTACCCGTTCAGCTCCGTCGGCGGCTACATCGCCAACACCCAGTCCAGTGGCGCCCTGGAGACCCAGACCCGGGTCTCCTACGGCCCAGGGCTGTTCGCCCGGGGCTCCAACACCCAGGTGGTCGTGCACGAGCTGGCCCACCAGTGGTACGGGGACAGCGTCTCCCTCTCCCGCTGGAGCGACATCTGGCTGAACGAGGGCTTCGCCGAGTACTCCCAGTTCCTCTGGTCCGAGCACGAGAACGAGGGCACCGCGCAGGAGCTGGCCGACTACATCTACGCCTTGTACCCGGCCGACGCCCCGTTCTGGACCGTCAAGCCGGGCGATCCGGGAGAGGAGAACCAGTTCTCCGGTGCGGTGTACTACCGCGGAGCGGTGGCCATCCAGGCGTTGCGCAACGCCGTCGGGGACGAGAAGTTCTTCCGGATCCTCAAGGGCTGGCCCACCGAGCGCCGCTACGGCAACGCCACCATCCCGGAGTTCCAGGCGTACGCGGAGGAGGTCTCCGGCCAGAAGCTCGGCGACCTGCTGAACACCTGGCTGTTCACCCCGAGCAAGCCCGCCGTCGGACCGGTGCCGGCCGGTACCGCGGCCGCGGCCTCGCTCGCGCCGGGCGCGGACCGGGCCGAGGGGCGGCTGCCGGCCGAGCCGAAGTCCTGGAAGAAGATCCAGGAGACCACCTCGGTGCACGAAGCCCGTAACTGACGGCATGCGGGGACGGGCCGGCGGTTCCGCGCGCACTGCGGGGACCGTCGGCCCGGCCTATGCCGCTGTGGGGCCGCCGGCCGCCAGCAGCTCGGTGAGGCGGCGGACGGCGAAGGGTATGAGCTCGCGGACCGGGATCAGCCGGCAGGGAGCGTCGCCGACCAGGACCTCGCGGATGCTTGCCCGCTCCTCGAACTCCCGCCCCACGACCGGGAAGTGGGTGTCGTTGTCGTCCCCCACGTCCGGCGCCTCGATCCAGACCCGCTCGCCCTGGATCGCCATCGGGAAACGGCGGAGCTTGAGCCGGCGGTTGGGAGCGAAGGTCTCGGCGTAGTGCAGGAAGGTGTTGCGGTTGTGGCCGACGCCGACCAGCAGCACGTGCCCGCCGAGGTCGTGCAGCGCGCCGAACGGCGACTCCCGGCCGACGGCGAAGCCGAGCGAGCGCCGGGCGGTGACCTCCCGGGCGTGCGCACCGACGGCGGCGACCGAGACCTGCGGGTGGGCGCTGCGCAGGCTCTCCGGCAGGGTGCGCAGCGCCTCCGCCACCGCGCCCGTGGCGCAGGGGAGCCCGGGGTGGAACAGCGGTACGGCGGCCCGGAGTTCGGCGACCTCGGGGCCGGGCGGGCCGCTGTGCCCGGGGGCCGGGTCGCGGACCGTGTCGGAGGTGAAGGTGGGAGCGGCGACGGTGCCGTCGGGCCCGACCGCCTCGCGCAGGCTGGCCACCACGGCCGCCGCGCCGCCCTCGACCCGGCCGAGGCTGGAGAGCGAGGAGTGCACGATCAGCGCCATGTCCTCCCGGACGCCCACCCGGCGCCAGCCCTCCACGAGGTCGGCGGTGGTGAGCGGGCCGGTGCCCGGTGTGGTCATGGTGCCCCCTGGTGACGGCGGTGCTGTTCGTGCTGGGATCGTTCGGGGCCGACCATAGCGGGTGTCACTGACAGTCGGTCAGGACGGGGGCCTCCTGCGCCGACTCGCCGGCCGGTTCACAGCCGGGCGGCCGGCCGCAGCCGCGGGTAGTCGGTGTAGCCGGTGGCCTCCTGGCCGTAGAGGTGGGTGGGGTCGACGGGGGTGAGCGGGGCGTTCACGGCGAGCCGCTCGGGCAGGTCGGGGTTGGCGATGAAGGCGCGGCCGTAGGAGACCAGGTCGGCCAGGCCGGCGGTCAGCACCGCCTCGCCGCGCTCGCGGTCGGTGGCGGCGCGGTTCTCGCCGACGTTGCCGATGAGCGGCCCGGACCAGCGCGGGCGCAGGTCGGCCAGGGCCGGGTAGTCGTCGTTGTCGGTGAGGTGGAGATAGGCCAGGCCGAGGCCGTCGAGTTCGGCGAGCAGCGCGCGGTAGACCGGGGCGGGGTCGGCCTCGTACATCCCGAACTGCGGGTTGCCGGGGGACAGACGCAGGCCGAGGCGATCGGGGCCGATGGCCTCGGCGACGGCGGTGACCAGTTCGATCGGGAAGCGCAGGCGGTCGACGAGGGTGCGGGGGCCGTACTCGTCGGTGCGCAGGTTGGTGTTGTCGGCCAGGAACTGGTGGATCAGGTAGGAGTTGGCGCCGTGCAGTTCGACGGCGTCGAAGCCGGCGGCGAGGGCCAGGCGGGCGGAGTCGACGTGGTCGGCGATGGTGCGGCGGATCTCCTCGCGGGTCATGGCGCGCGGGGTGACGGCCTCCGCCTTGCCGCCGTCCTTGACGTGCACCGGGCCCGGGGCCGGGACGGCGGACGGGCCGGCCGGGACGTCGCCGAGCAGCCGGTTGAGCGGGTGGCCCTGGCGCCCGCCGTGCATCAGCTGGGCGGCGATCCGCCCGCCGGCGGCGTGCACGGCCTCGGTCACCGCGCGCCAGCCGGCCACGTGCGCGGGCGTCTCCAGGCCGGGCAGGCGCCAGCCGGACTGGCCCTGGCGGCTGGGCCAGATGCCCTCGGTGACGATCAGGCCGGCACTCGCGCGCTGGGCGTAGTACTCGGAGACGACGGGCAGTGGCGTACCGTCCTCGGCGGCCCGGTACCGCGTCATCGGGGCCATGACGACGCGGTTCGGCAGGTCGAGCCGGCCGAGGCGGTACGGGGTGAGCAGGGATGCGGTGGTGGTCGTGGTCATGCCGGTACGGTAGAACTTGACACCAGTGTCAGGTTCAAGCGTGCTCGGCGGTCCCGGGCCCGGTCTCGGCGGCGGTCGCGGTGTCCGCCTTCGCGTCGGTGGTCGTGTCGGTGGTCGTTTCGGTGTTCGCGTCGGCGTCCGTGTCGGCCTCGGTGAGGATCAACTCCTCGATGCCGTAGAGGAACCGCTCCATCGCGGAGCGCGGAAGCACGGCCGGGTCCGCCGTCATGGCCAGGCTCAGTGCCTCGGCGGACCGCAGGACGTCCAGGGCGTAGGTCAGGCCGGGGCGCGGCTCGAACTCCACCGGCCAGCTGAGGATGGTCCGGTCGACGCCGGGGTCGGCCGTGGCCGGGAGCAGCTCCCGGGTGTCGTTGAACACGCAGGAGCGGTCGGCGAGTCGGACCCCCTCGGCGGTCAGCCGGAGGATCTCGGCGGCCAGGGCGACCTTGTCGTAGTAGGCGTGGCGGTAGGTGCCGATCGCCGCGGCGTGGGTGCGGCGCACGACCTCGCCGAACTCGGCGGTGGCGTCCGGGAGATGGAACAGTCCGTCGCCCGCGACCACGCTCACCACGTTGGCCAGTTCGGGCAGGAAGCGGTTGTTGACCACGACGTTCAGCACGGCCTCGGTCGAGCCGGCGAGCCGGGCGGTCATCGCGGCCGTCGCGGCGAGCAGCACCGAGCCGGTGCTGACCCGGTGCCTGGCCGCCACCCGTTCGACGGCCCGGGGCAGGGCGGGGGAGCGGAGCACCGCGTTCGGGAACCGGGCGGCGGGCTGCCCGGCGGCCGGCGGGAAGAGCCGGGGCGGGCCCAGCCGGAGCTTGCGCACGAACTGCTTGCGGGCCCCCTCGTCGCGCCGCAGACCCCGTTCGGAGGTCTGGAACTCCGCTTCCTCCAGGGGTTGACGGGCGGGCCCGTGCAGCTCGGCCGACTCCTCGGGGGAGCTGCCGAGGCACAGCGCGGACAGGTCGGCGACCAGCCGGCTCATCCCGGAGCCGTCCACCGCGGTGTGCGAGAGCACCAGGCTGATGTGCCGGACCAGACCGCCCGCCGTCACGGCGCCGATCCGGACCGGCCACTGGGTGGCGGTGTCGAAGGCCTGCGCCGCCAGCTCCTCGTGCTGCCGGGCGCCGAGCACGGCCGGGTCCTCGTGCTCCCCCGTGGGCCGGAGGTGGACTCCCAAGGTGCCTTCGCCGTCGACGACTTGGCGGAGGCCGCCGGTGCCGTCCGGCAGCAGCCGGGTGTGCAGCGAGTCGTGCAGGTGCAGCAGCTGCTCGACTGCGGTGAGCAGGACGGGCAGTGGCAGCCCCGGGTCCAGCGGCGCCGCGGTGGCGATGTTGTAGCGCGGCGCGTCGGCCGGCGGCAGCTGTCGTACGGCGTCCCAGATGGCCCGCTGGCCCCAGGTGGCCGGTCCGGACCCGGCCCGTCCGGACGAGAAGGCGATCTCCAGCAGTTGGTGAGTGGTCACCGATCGGCTCTCCGTAGTGCGGTGGTCGTTGTGTCGTGCCGGTGCGTTGGGAGCGCGGGTGCTGCTGGGGAGAGTGTGGCGCACCGCCCGCCGTGCGTCGAGGGCTGCGCCGCCGCCCCTGCCGCGGGCCGCTTGGAATTTGGGAATGATTGTTCTTGACTGACCGTTCCCCAAAGGCGTACCGTCCGGGGCATGGGACGTCCGAGGAACTTCGACGAGGCCGAGGTGGTCCGCCGGGCCGCCGACCTGTTCGCCGCGCGGGCCTATGACGGCATCTCGGTCGACGACCTGGTCAACGGCCTCGGGGTGCACCGGAACAGCCTCTACCGCACCTTCGGCAGCAAGCGCGGGCTCTACCTGGCCGCGCTCGGCTGGTCGCTGGAGCACCGGATCGCCGCGCTGGCCGCCCGGATGGCCGAGGCCGAGGCCGAGGACCGGTACGAGCTGCTGAGCGGGCCGCTGCGGGACGAGGTCCACGGGCCGGCGCTGGACCTGCTGCTGCTCGCGCTGGTCGAACGGGCGCCGCGGGACCGGGACGTGGCCCGCATCGTGGCGGAGTCGTTCGCGGTGCTGGACGAGGCGATCGTCCGGGTGCTGGGGGACGGGCCGGGGCCCGGGCAGGGGCAGGTGGCGACGGGCGTCGCGGCCGCGCTGCTCGGCCTGCGGGCGCTGGACCGGGCGGTCGATCCGGGCGTCGACGCCCCGGCGGCCGGCGCGGCGCTGCTGCGGGGGCTGGACCGCCGCTGAGCGGCCCTGTCGGGCGTCCCGGACGCCCGGTTGACCACGGAAGTGCTTCCACCGAGGAGAAGGAGTCGGCAGATGGCGCAGGTCGGGATAGACGGCGACAGCCTGGTCGTGGAGATCGAGGGCCTGGACAAGCTCTGGGCGCTGAAGAGCCGGTTGGTGATCCCACTGGCCAACGTGCGCGGCGCGACGGCGGATCCGGGGATCGCCAAGGAGCCCAAGGGGTTCCGGGCCCCCGGGACCCACTTCCCGGACGTCATCACGGCCGGGACCTTCCGCCGCGACGGCGAGCGGGTGTTCTGGGACGTGCATGACGCGAGCCGGATCGTGGTGATCGAGCTCGCCGACGAGAAGTACGCCCGGCTGGTGGTCCAGGTGGCGGACCCGCAGGCGACGGTGGCGCTGATCGAGTCCGTCGTTCCGCCGAGGTGAGCCGGGCGGGGACTCCCGCCCGTCGTCGCCCCGGTGGCGCCCGGCCCTTCGTGGGGTCGGGCGCTACCGGCGTTTCAGGGGTTCCGTGAGTCTCTTGATGTGAAGTATCTTGATGTCGAGATTGATTGCGATCACGCGACTCGACCGACTCACACCACTCATGCGACGGGGGCCTGCCATGCGGGGGAACGGACTGATGACGCAGCTGCGGCGGCCGCCGGGCGGGCGGGACGCGCGGATCATGCTGCTGGCTCAGTGCGTCGACCGGACCGGCACCGGGGTGTGGGCGGCGGCCTCGGTGCTCTACTTCACCTACGTGTGCGGGATGGACGCGCGCCGGCTTGGGCTGCTGCTCGGGGTGGGGGCGGTGGCGGGGATCGCCGGGTCCCCGCTGGCCGGGCGGGCGGCCGAGCGGGTGCCGGTGCGGTGGCTGCTGATCGGCTGCCACCTGCTGCGGCTGGGCGCGATGGTGCTGCTGCTGGTGGTCGACGACTTCGCCGCGCTGCTGCCCGTGGTGGCCCTGATCTGCCTGGCCGAGCGGGCCGCCAAGACGCTGGAGATGCTGTTCGCGACCCGGGTGGCGGGCGAGCGGCGGGCGACCTACCAGGCGCTGTTCCGCAGTGTGGCCAACGCCGGGTACGCGCTCGGTGCGGGCATCGCGGCGATCGGGCTCGCGGTGGGGACCACGGCCGCCTACCGGGCGCTGATCCTCGCCAACGGGCTGTCCTACGTGCTCGCCGCCGTGCTGGTCTGGCGCACCCGGGAGCCGTCCGGGCGCGGCCTGGTCGCGGCGAAGGCCGGGGAGGAGCCCACCGCGGTGCCGTCCGCCGTGCCGAGTCCCTGGCGGGACCGCGGCTACCTGCGGTTCGTCCTGCTGGACATGCCGCTGAACCTGGACGACTCGATCCTCAACGTCGGGCTGCCGCTCTGGCTGGTCCACCACACCGGCGCGCCGCACGCGGTCGTCCCGGTCTTCCTGGTGCTCAACACGGTGCTCGTGGTGCTGCTGCAACTGCGGGTCTCGGCCCGGGCGGAGGGGGCGCTCGGGGCGGCCGCAGCGGTGCGCTGGTACGGGGTGACGGTGCTGGGCGGCTGCCTGCTGATCGCGCTCGCCACCGGCGCCGGGCCGGTCGTGGCCTCGGTCGCACTGCTGGCCGCGGCCATGCTGGTCACCCTGGCGGAGCTGCTGCGCTCGGTGAGCTCCTGGGAGCTGGCGGTCGTGCTGGCCCCGCCGGGCGCCCGGGCCTCGTACCTGGGGGTCGCCGGGATGTCCCAGTCGGTGCAGAAGTCGGTGGGCCCGCTGCTGCTCACGGGGGTGGTGATGGCGGCCGGCCCGCTCGGCTGGCTGGGGCTCGGAGCGGCGACGGTCGGCCTCGGCGCGCTCCAGCGCCGGGCCAGCCTGCGGCGGTTGGAGGCGCTGGCCGGGGCGGCCGGTGGCACGGGGGCCGAGCCGGTGCGATCGGTCGAGGCCTCGGCCGGTTGAACCGGCCGGAGAGCCGGCCCGCTCAGCGGGCGGCGGCCGTCACCGGGCGGTGGCGGAGCACCCAGGCGGCGGCCGGGGCGGCGCACAGGGCCGCCAGGACCAGCGCCCCGGCCGCCACCAGCCCGACCGGGCGCCATGGCAGCGCCCACGGACCGGGCGCGCCGATGACACCCAACGCGGCGTGCATGGCGCCGAGTTGAACGGCGGACACGGCGCAGCCGAGCACCACGCCGACCGCCGCCACCAGCACCGCCTCGGCCGTCACCAGACGGACCACCTGGCCCCGGGTGGCGCCGGCCAGCCGGAGCAGGGCGAGTTCGCGGCGGCGGTCCCCGGTGGTGGTGAGCAGTGTGTTGGCGAGCGCGATCGCGGTGTAGACGAGTGCCAGGGCGAGCACCAGGGCGGTCCGAAGCCAGGCGATCCGGCCGGTCGAGGGGGAGACGGCGGCGAGCCAGCCGGCCCGGTCGAGCACCGTCGCGCCGTACGGGCGGAGGGCGGCGCGGGCGCGGTCGAGGGCGGCCGTGCCGTCGGTGCCCGGGGCGAGCCGGACCTCGATCCGGTCCACCCGGGCGCCCGGGGCGTTGGCGGCGGTGACGTACAGCCCGTTGTCGCCGAGGCCGTCGCGCAGCACGGCGACGGTCCGCAGGACGGTCCGGCTGCCGTCGGCCCGGACCACCGGGACGAGCTCGCCGACCGTGCGTCCCCACTCGGCGGGCAGGACCAGGGAGTTGTCGTCGAGGTCGGCCGGGGAGCCGGCGAGCAGGGGGAGCCGGGCGAGCGCGGCCAGGCCGGCCGGGTCGGCGGCGCGCGCCTCGGACCGGACGGTGACGCCGTCCGGCTCGACGAGGGCCAGCGGCGTGGGCGCGGTCGCCGAGACGGCGGTCACGCCGGGGACGGTCCGCAGGGCGGTGACCAACGGCTCCGCCGGTCCGGCGGGGCGGACGACCAGGTCGGCGGCGGTCCGGGTGCGGGCCTCGGCGGCCCGGGCGGCGCTCACCGTGTCCAGTGCGCCGGCCAGGGAGCCGGTCAGCGCCACCGCCACCAGCACCGGCGCGGCCACCGCGCCCGTACGGCGCAGCGCGGCGGCGGCGCCGGCGGGCACCAGCCGGCCCGCGTACCCGGTGAGCCGGGCGGGCAACAGCAGGCCGAGCACCCGGACCAGCGGCGGCGCGAGGAGCGGGGAGAGCAGGCCGGCCGCGCTGATCAGCCACATCGGCTGGGTGGTGTAGGTCTTGCGGTGCAGCAGGTCGGCGGGGCCCGTGACGAGCGCGGCGCCGGCCAGCGCGACGGCGGTGAGGAACAGGCCGAGCCCCAGCAGCAGCCGGCCGCGGGTCAGCACCCCGGTGTCGAGGTCGGCCGCGCGCAGGGCGTCCAGCGGGCCGACCCTGCCCGCCCGGCGGGCGGCCACCGCGACCCCGCCCAGGGCGACCAGCAGACCGGTCCAGAACGCGGCGTGCAGCGGCCAGGCCGAGCCGCTCGGTGCGAAGCCGGGCGGGGCCATGCCGACCCCGGACAGCCATCGGACGAGCGCGGGCGCCCCGAGCCGGCCGAGCAGACAGCCCGTGGCGGAGGCGACCGCGCCGAGCAGCAGCGCCTCGGCGAGCACCGTGCGCCGGACCTGCGCCCGGGTCGCCCCGGCCGACCTGAGCAGGCCGAACTCGCGGCGGCGCCGGACGACGGCGTAGGAGTACGTGGAGGCCACGACGAACGCCGACACGAACGCGCTCACCCCGCCGGCGGTGCCGAGCGCGGCGACCAGCGAGACCAACTCCCCTCCGCCGGGCGGTGCGTCGAGCGCGGCGGCCAGGCCGAGCAGCATCACGGCGGTCATCGCGACGCCGAGCGCGAGGGCGAGGAAGGCGCCGAGCAGCGAGGGCCAGCGCGTGGTCAGCGAGGTGAGGGCGATCCGCAGCATTCTCATGACGCCCAGCGAACCGGCCGGGGGCGGGGACGGTCAGCAGACCGGGGCCTACTCCGGTGGGTAGGGGCGGCCCTACCCGTAGGGGAGATCCCCGGCGCGGGCTCCCCGGCGCGGGCTCCCCGGCGCGGGCTCCCCGGGGCCGGGGGAGGGGCGGGGCAAAGGTAGGCCAGGCCCTACCGCCGGGGCGTCCGCCCGGTGCCTAGGGTGTGCGGACGGGATTCCTCTGACGGAGGGCGCACGGCTGTGACGGAGGGGGCGCGGTGAGCGGGGGCGGCACGGCAGGGACGGCCGGAGCGGACGGGCCGGGCGCGAGGAGCCTCTGGGCCCCGCCGGCCCGGGCCGGGTTCCTGCGCTCGGACGCCCCCTGGCGGGCGGCCGGGTACCTGCTGGCCACCGGCCTGAGCGGGCTGCTGCTCTGTTTCGGGCTGCTGCTGTCGGGGCTGGTCGCCGGGGTCCTGGCGGTGGTGCTGGTCGGGCTGCCACTGGCGGCCGCGCTGGCCCTGGCCGGGGTGCCGGTCGCGGCCTGGGAGCGGCGGCTGGTCCGCTTCCTGGACGGCGGACGGGTGCCGGACCCGCACCTCGTCCCCCCGAACCCGGGTCTGGCCGCCTGGTTGCGGCTGCGCTACCGCGAGCAGGCGACCTGGCGGGAGCTGGGCTTCGCGCTGCTGGCCGCCTTCGTGCTCTGGCCGATCGACCTGGCGGTGGCGGGCTGCGCCCTCGCCGTGCCCGGCTACCTGATCGCGGCGCTGCCGCTGCTGCTGCGGGACGGCGAGCAGGTGAACGTGCTCAAGGTGCTCGTGGTGCACTCGCCGCCGCTGGCCGCCCTGCTCGGGTTGGTCGGACTGCTGCTCCTCCCGCTGCTGGCCTACCCGCTGGCCCTCCTGGCCGCCGCCCGGGCGGCGCTGGTCCGGCTGGTGCTGGCGCCCGGCGGGCAGGAGCAGCGGATCGGCGAACTGGTACGCTCCCGGGCCCGGTTGGTGGATGCCTTCGAGGCGGAGCGGCGCCGGATCGAGCGCGATCTGCACGACGGCGCCCAGCAGCGGCTGGTGGCGCTGACCATGGCGCTCGGGCTGGCCCGGCTGGACGCCCCGGTGCACGGGCCGCTGGCCGCCCGGCTGGCCGAGGCGCACCGGGAGGCAGGCGAAGTCCTGTCCGAACTCCGGGAGTTGATCAACGGCATCCATCCGCAGGTGCTCACCGGCCACGGTCTGCCGGAGGCCTGCGAGGACGCCGCCGACCGCTCGCCGGTCCCGGTCGCCACCCGCTTCGAGCTGCCCGGCCGGCTGCCGGCCCCGGTCGAGTCGGCCGGCTACTTCGCCGTCACCGAGGCGCTCGCCAACCTCGCCAAACACAGCGGCGCGAGCAGCGCGACGGTCGAAGGGCAGTACGCGGACGGCCGGTTGACGATCGAGGTGACGGACGACGGCAGCGGTGGCGCCGACCCGGCGCGCGGCACCGGACTGACCGGGCTGGCCGACCGGGTCGCGGTGGTGCACGGCACACTGTCCGTCAGCAGTCCGCCCGGCGGACCGACCCTGGTGCGGGTGGACATCCCCTGCGCCCCGATCGACCGAGGAGCAGCGTGACGACGACCGGACCGACGGACGGCCTGCGGGTGGTGGTGGCCGAGGACGGTGTCCTGCTGCGCGAGGGCCTTGGCCCGGTTCGGGCATCAGGTGGTGGCGGCCGTCGGGGACGCCGAGGCGCTGCGGACGGCGGTCGGGGAACACCGGCCGGACCTCGTGGTCACGGACGTCCGGATGCCGCCGGGCCAGAGCGACGAGGGGCTGCGGGCGGCCCTCGCGCTGCGTGAACGCTTCCCCGCACTGCCCGTCCTGGTGCTCAGCCAGTACGTGCAGCACTCGTACGCGGCCCGGCTGCTGGAGGCGGGGGACGGCTCCGGGGTCGGTTACCTGCTGAAGGACCGGATCGGACAGATCGAGGAGTTCGTGGCGGCGCTCGGCACGGTGGCCGCCGGGGGCACGGTGGTGGACCCGGAGGTGGTGCGGCAACTGCTGCGCCGCCGCCGCAGCCCGCTGGACAGGCTCACCCCGCGCGAGCGGGAGGTGCTGGCGCTGATGGCGCAGGGACGGTCGAACGCGGCGATCTGCCGGGAGCTGGTGGTGTCGGAGGCGGCGGTGAGCAAGCACATCGGCAACATCCTGATGAAGCTGGACCTGCCGCCGGCCGAGGAGACCCACCGGCGGGTGCTGGCGGTGCTGGAGTTCCTCCGGGCCTGAGGGCGCCCGCGGTCGGGTACGGCCCGGGGCCGGGCTCCGGGCCGTACCGGGGGAGTGGGCGTCAGGCGAGGGTGACCTCGACGGGGAGCTTCTTGATGCCGTTCACGAAGTTGGAGCGCACTCGCGGGACGTCTCCGACGAGCCTGATGCCCGCCAGCCGCGGGATGAGCTCCTCGAACATGATGCGGATCTCGGTGCGCGCGAGCAGATTGCCCAGGCACAGGTGGGGGCTGCCCTTGCCGAAGGTGACGTGGTCGTTGTCCCGGCGGGTCACGTCGAAGTCGTAGGGATTGCCGAAGACCTCCTCGTCACGGTTTCCGGAGGCGAACCACATGACGACCTTGTCGCCCTCCCTGATCCGCTTTCCGCCGAGTTCGACGTCGCGCGTGGCCGTGCGGCGGAAGTGGTAGACGGGAGACGCCCAGCGCAGGAACTCCTCCACCGCGGCGGGGATGAGGGAGGGGTCCTCCTGGAGGCGGGCGAGCTGCTCGGGGTGCTGGAGGAGCGCCAGCATGGAGTGGCTGATGGTGTGGCGGGTGGTCTCGTTGCCGGCGACGACCAGGAGCAGGAAGTAGTTGTCGAAGTCCTGCGGCGAGAGCGGCACCCCGTCGCGCGGGGTCTCGTTGACCAGCTTGGAGATCAGGTCGGTGCCGGCGCCGCCGCGCCGCTGCCGGGCGAGCTCGCGGCCGTACGCGAAGACCTCCAGCGAGGCGGGCGAGCGGAAGGGCAGGTCGCGGTACTTCTCGCTTTCCTCGCTGTGCAGCAGGACGTCGGCGTAGTCGGGGTCGGTGTTGCCGATGATCCGGTTGCCCCAGTCGATGAGCTGCTGGTTGTCCTCCGGGGGCACGTCCAGGAGGCGGGCGAGCACGTTGATCGGGAAGTCGGCGGAGACCTCGCTGACGAAGTCGAAGCGGCCCTCGGCCAGGGCGGCGTCCAGTGTGGTGGCGGTCAGGCCCCGCAGGAAGTCGGCGTAACTGTTGATGACGTTCGCGCCGAACTGGCGCTGGAGGAGGCTGCGCAGGGCGCGGTGGCGGACTCCGTCCAGCTCCAGGATGGAGGCGCGCTTCTTGATCTGGTCGTCGTCGACCTCCTCCAGGTTCACGAACCTCGCCGAGGTGAAGGTTTCGGCGTCCCGGTCGACGCGGGCGATGTCGGCGTGCCGGGTGACCGCCCAGAAGCCGGAGTTGGGCGCCTCCTCCGGCTGCCAGTGGACCGGGTCCTCGTGGCGGAGGGTGTGGAACATGCGCCACGGTGTGACGCCGTCGGTGAAGTTGTCGAGATCGGCCAGGTTCACCTGGTCGAGGGGCATCGGTTCGTCGATGGCACCGGAAACGGTCGGCGCGGACGGCACGGTGGTCATGGTTGGTCTCCTCGGTCTTACAGGTGGTACGCGTACTCGGTGAACTCCCAGTCGGTGACGTGCCGTTGGAAGCGGTCGACCTCGTCGCGCTTGTACGAGAGGTAGGCGGCGGTGAAGTCCGGGCCGAGGACGTCGGTCAGGGCCGTGTCCGCTTCCAGCGCGTCGAGGGCTTCGGGCAGGGACGTCGGCAGGACCGCGGACTTGGTGCGGTCGTAGCCGTAGCCCTCCAGCGGCGCGGCGGGCTCTTCGCCGGCGATGACGCCCAGGAGCGCCGCCGCGACGGTTCCCGCGATCAGCAGGTAGGGGTTGGCGCTCGCGTCCCCCAGCCGCAGTTCGAACCGGCTGCCGGAGCCGCGCTCCGGCGGGATGCGGACCATGGCGCTGCGGTTGTCCAGCCCCCAGTCGATCAGCCAGGGGGCGAGGGTGTCAGGGCCGAAGCGCTTGTAGGAGTTGATCGTCGGGTTGGCCAGCGCCGCGAGTGCCGGGGCGTGGGCGAGGACGCCGGCCACCGCGTGGCGCGCGACGGCGCTCAGCCCGTACGGCGCGGCCGGGTCCGCGAAGACGTTGCCGCCCTCGTCGTCCACGCAGGACAGGTGGAGGTGGAAGCCGGATCCGCCGGCGTCTTGGAAGGGCTTGGCCATGAAGGTGGCCAACCGGCCTTCCTTGCGGGCGAGTTCCTTCACCGCGGACTTGAAGCGGAAGGCGCGGTCCGCGGCCTCCATGGCGCCGGAGTGGGTCAGGTTGATCTCGAACTGGGAGCCGTCGAACTCGTGGTTGCCGTTGGTGACGCCGATGCCGAGGTCGCGCAGCAGGCGCAGGCTGCGCAGCAGGTGGTTGTCGCCGTCCGCGCGCAGCCCCGCCGTGTAGACCACGCCCGCGGCCTCGCTGTAGCGGCGCCAGCCCCGGGGCGTCTCGGGGGCCGCGTCGCACAGGAAGTACTCCAACTCCGGCCCCACGACCGGGTGCAGGCCGTACTGCCGGCACCGGTCGACGACCGTGCGCAGCAGGTCGCGCGGGGATTCCGGGGCGGGCCGTCCGGTGGCCGGGTCGGTGACGTCGCCGAGGCAGCTGGCGACCCCGGGTTCCCAGGGCAGGACGGTCAGGGTGTCGAGGTCGGGGCGCACGCAGATGTCGGGCAGGCCGGCGTCCAGGCCCCCGGAGACGGGGACCACGTCGCCCTGGGGGCTGGTGTGGTAGACGGCGCGGCAGAAGGCGAGTCCGTGGCCGCAGGCCGAGGGCAGGTGGTCCAGCAGGACGTCCCGGGCCCGTTCGGTGCCGATGAGGTCGGGATAGGTCACCCGGACCACGTCGATGCCCTGGGCGGCCAGTCGCTCCATGTGGTGGCGGACGGGCGGGATGTCGGATGCGCTCACCGGTGTCTCCTCTGGGGGGAAGTGGGGCGCCTCCCCGTGCTCGCGGCACAGCGGGGCCAGGGCGCGCGGCAGTGGGGGAGTGGGGAGGGGGAGGGGCGCGGCGGCTTCGGACTGCGGGGTGGGGCAGGACACCGCTCGCTCGCTCGCTGGTGGCAAACGGTAGGGACGCCGGTCGCTCTCCCGCAAGGGGTCTGTCCCAGAAATTTATCCATCCGGATAGCTATTGACCAGAGGCCGGGCTGCTTCCTATGTTATTTGACATCAAACGTTTTGGCGGTCGATGCCCACCGCCCCCTGCGGAGGCCGTCGCCCTTCTGCGGCGTCCACCGCCCCCTCGGCCGTGATCCGGCCCCCGCGGGCCCACGCCCCCTCTGCCTCCCTGTCCCTGACGCTCCCCCACCATCAGGAGGACCTGCCATGAAGGTCGTCGTCGACATGAACAAGTGCCAGGACCACGGCCAGTGCGTCTTCGCCGCCCCCGACGTCTTCCACTTCGACGACGACGGTCGCCTGGCGTACGTCGCGCACCCCGACGAGGCCCTGCGCGCAGACGTCGAGGAGGCCGCCGACGTCTGCCCGCTCCAGGCCATCCGGATCGAGGACTGAGCCGTGACCGCACCCATCGTCGTGGCCGGCGCCTCCATGGCCGGGCTGCGCGCCGCCGAACAGCTGCGCGCCGCGGGCTGGGACGGGCCGATCACCCTCGTCGGGGACGAGCCCCACATGCCCTACAACCGGCCTCCGCTGTCCAAGGAGGTCCTGGCGGGCAAGGCGACCTTCGATTCGCTCGCCTTCCGGCCCCGGGCCAGTGTCCGTGACGTGCGGTGGCGCCTGGGCGCCACGATCGTCCGTGCCGCTCTCGACCGGCAGGTCGTCGAACTCGGCGACGGCGAGACCCTGCCCTACCGCGCTCTCGTGGTGGCCACCGGCATGCGCCCCCGGCGACTGCGCTGCCCCGGCCCCGTCGCCGGACGGCACACCGTCCGCACGCTGGCCGACGCCCGGGGGCTGCGCGAGGCGCTGACCCGGCCGGGCGCGCGCGTGGTCGTGGTGGGAGCCGGCTTCATCGGCTGCGAGGTGGCCGCCACCGCCGTGGCCCTCGGCGCGGCCGAGGTCACCGTGGTCGACCCGCTGCCGCTGCCCATGGTCGGCCCGCTGGGCGAACTGCTTGCCGGGGCACTGCTCGCCCGCCATCGGGACCGGGGCGTCCGCTTCGCTCTCGGCACCGGGGTGACCGCCTTCCAGGGCGAGGACCGGGTCACCGGGGTGGCCCTGGCCGACGGCCGGGTGCTGGCCGCGGACGTGGTGGTGGAGTCGGTCGGCTCCGTGGCCAACACCGAGTGGCTCGAAGGCAACGGACTGGACCTCTCCGACGGCGTGCTCACGGACGAGCACCTGCGGGCCGGTGGACGTCCGGAGGTGATCGCCGTCGGCGACGTCGCCTGCTTCCCCAACGCCCGGTACGACGGTGTCCCGCGCCGCGTCGAGCACTGGTCCATCCCCACCGACACGGCCAAGCACGCCGCCAAGGTGCTCACCGCGCACCTCACCGGCGCCGACCACGCTCTCGCGCCGTTCGCGCCGCTGCCGACCTTCTGGAGCGACCAGCACGACTTCCGGCTCCAGTCCTTCGGCGCCCCCGCCCTCGGCAAGGACGACGTTCGCGTCCTGGACGGCAGCCTCGACGGGGACGTCCTGGTCGGCTACCACCGGGACGGCCGCCTGGTCGGCGTCGTCGCCCTCGGCGGCCAGAGCGCCGCGTCCGCGGCCGCCCGCTACCGCGCCGAACTGCTCCAGCAACCCGCTCCCACCGCGTAAGGAATCCCAAGTGGCCAGTGTCCGTGGATACTTCCACCCCAAGACGGCGACCGGCGCCTCGTCGCTGATCCCCTCGCCGCCGTGGCGCTACTCCGGCGACCTGCTCACCATCGAGTACCGCACCGACCCCGCCCGGGTGCGCGAGCTGCTGCCCGAGCCGCTGGAACCCGCCGACGAGGACCCGGGCGCCGTCGCGCTGATCTGGGCCGACTGGCAGTCCTGCTCCGCCTCGGGGCGGGAACTGCTCGACCCGGTGCTCGCCCAGTACAAGGAGGCGTTCGCCGTCGTCCGCTGCAAGTACCGGGGACAGGACTACTCGCGCTGCGTCCACATCTGGGTCGACAAGGACTTCGCCATCGCCCGGGGACTGCACCAGGGCTACCCGAAGAAGCTCGGCTCCATCCACCAGACCCGGCCGCACCCGTACGGGCCCGCCCCGCGCATCGAGCCCGGTGCCCGGTTCGGCGCGACCCTCGCCGCCGCGGACCGGCGCCTGGCCCAGGCCGTCGTCACCCTGCGCGAGCCGTCCGAGACCAACGGCTTCGTCAACAGCCATCCGATGGCCCACCACCGCTGGCTGCCCTCCATCGAGAAGGGCAGGGGCCTCGCCCTGGACGAGCTGGTCGAGTCCGGTGCCGCCTCCTTCGAGGCCGGACAGCCGTGGGTGGGCGACGCCGAACTGGAGCTGTTCGAGGCGCCCACCGAGGAGCTGGCCCGGCTGGAGGTCCGCGAGCCGATCGCCGCCTACTACCGGCAGGTCGGCGTGGTGTGGGACGGCGGCCGGCTGCTGGCTTCCGACACCACCGTCGCCGAATGAACTCCAGTGCCGAGCAAGGAATCTGACGACATGAGCGAACACCTCACCACCGTCGCCGGCGTCGCCGTCGACACCCGGCACTGGATCGGCGGCGAGCGCGTCGCCTCCGCCGCGACGTTCACCGACCACTCGCCGATCGACGGCAGCGTCCTCGGCGAGATCGCCCGGGGCACCGCCGCGGAGGCCGGGGCGGCGGTCGCCGCCGCCAAGGCCGCCTTCCCCGCCTGGGCCGCCACCTCCCGCGAGGAGCGCGCCCGCCTGCTGCACGCCGTCGCCGACGGCGTCGAGCGGCGGCTGGAGGACCTGGCCGTCGTGGAGACCGCCGACAACGGCGCCCTGCTGCGCTCGCACCGGCGCGGCGTCATGCCCCGGGTCGCGCACAACTTCCGGTTCTTCGCCGACTGGCTGCTCAAGCTCGACCACGCGGACTTCGACACCCGCGGCCACAGCAACCACGTCAGCTGGGACCCGGCCGGCCCCTGTGTGCTGATCACCCCGTGGAACGCGCCGCTGATGCTGGCCACCTGGAAGGTCGCCCCGGCGCTGGCGGCCGGCAACACCGTCGTCCTCAAGCCCGCCGAGTGGTCGCCGCTGACGGCCTCGTTGCTCGCCGAGATCGCCGCCGAGGCCGGGCTGCCCGCCGGCGTCCTCAACGTGGTGCAGGGCCTCGGCTCGGAGATCGGCGACGCGCTGACCTCGCACCCCGACGTGCGCCGGATCAGCTTCACCGGGTCGGTGCCGACCGCCAGGCACATCGCCGCGTCGGCGGCCGCCAACCTCACCCCGCTCAGCCTCGAACTCGGCGGCAAGTCCCCGCTGCTGGTGTTCGCCGACGCCGACCTCGACCTCGCCGTCGACCTCGCGGTGGAGCAGTACGACAACGCCGGGCAGGTCTGCCTGGCCGCCACCCGGCTGCTGGTCGAGGAGAGCGTCGCCGAGGAGTTCACCCGCCGCTTCGTCGAGAAGGCCGCGCTCCTGAAGCAGGGCGACCCGCGCGACGAGGCGACCGGCCTCGGCCCGAACATCCACCCCCGCCAGCTGGAGAAGATCGACGGTTTCGTGCAGCGGGCCGTCGCGGCCGGCGCCCGCGCCGTGATCGGCGGCCACCGCCGGGACGGCCAGTACTACGCGCCGACCCTGCTCACCGACGTCGCCCAGGACTCGGAGATCGTCCAGGAGGAGGTCTTCGGCCCCGTCCTGACCCTGCAGACCTTCGGCGGCGAGGACGAGGCGGTACGGCTGGCCAACGACACCCGCTTCGGCCTGGCGGCCACCGTGGCCACCGGTGACCCGGAGCGCGCCCGGCGCGTCACCGGGCATCTGGTGGCGGGCACCGTCTGGGTCAACTGCTTCTTCGTCCGGGACCTCCGGGCCCCGTTCGGCGGCTCCCGCCACTCGGGCGTCGGCCGCGAGGGCGGCACCTGGAGCTTCGACTTCTACTGCGACCTCAAGAACACCGTCACCTCGCCGAAGGGATGGAAGGACCATGGGTGAGATCGTCGGAGCCGGCCTGCTCGCCCACGTCCCCACCATCGTGCTGCCCGAGGAGACCAGGCTCCAGCTGAACGAGGGCCGGGAGATCACCCTCGTCACCGGCCTGCGGCAGCTGCGCGAGGACGTCTTCCGGCGCGAGGACTACGACACCGTCGTCGTCCTGGACTCCCACTGGGCGACCACCGTCGAGTTCGTGGTCACCGCCCAGCAGCGCCGGGCCGGCCTGTTCACCTCCGAGGAACTGCCGCGCGGCATGTGCCGGATGCCCTACGACTTCCCCGGCGATCCCGAACTCGCCCGCAACATCGCCTCGTTCGCCGACCGGCACGGCACCTGGATCACCGCGATCGACG
Source organism: Kitasatospora sp. NPDC057542 (assembly GCF_042801945.1). NCBI lineage: Bacteria > Bacillati > Actinomycetota > Actinomycetes > Kitasatosporales > Streptomycetaceae > Kitasatospora > Kitasatospora sp. NPDC057542. Next base: position 26,381 of record NZ_JBHVFE010000011.1, on the reverse strand, counting down.
ACGCGTACCTGCCGATCTACTACGCCACGATCAACCTGTGGAAGTTCCTCGGCGAAGGCCTGCCGGACAAGCGCTGGGTGACCATCGGCGTCTGCCAGACCGGCGACATGGAGGACCACCTGCGCCTGGGCCGCGCCCTGGCCGACGGCATCGCCGCCACCCCGGGCCGACGGGTGCTGCTGATCGCCTCCGGAGCCCTGTCCCACACCTTCTGGCCGCTGCGCGAGTTGCGCGACCACGAGTCCGGCGACCCGGCGCACATCTTCACCCCCGAGGCGCGGGCGGCCGACGAGGAGCGGATCGCCTGGTTCACGGAGGGCCGCCACGACCGGGTCCTCGACACCATGGACGAGTTCTGGCGCCACAAGCCCGAAGCCCGGTTCTTCCACTACCTGATGATGGCCGGCGCCCTCGGTGAGCAGGCGTGCACCGCGAAGGCGCGCCAGTACGGCGAGTACGAGAACTCGATCGGCACCGGCCAGGTCCACCTCTGGTTCGACCGCCCCGAGAACGGCTGGACGGGCGCAGGCCTGCCCGCCCCCGCCGGCCCCCGCAACCCCCACAGCCCGGTCTAGAAAGGCCCCGCCATGCCCGAGTACCGCCGCATCCTCCTCGACGGCGCCGCCGTCCAGACCGTGCGCGACGGCGACGAGCTGGTCGCCGGAGACGGCCGGCGCGTCGCGATCGAGGACGCCCACCACCTGCCGCCCGTCGTCCCCTCGAAGGTGATCGCCGTCCACCTCAACCACCGCAGCCGGGTGGAGGAGTTCCGGATCGCTCTGCCCGACACCCCCACGTACTTCCACAAGCCGACCTCGGCGCTCAACTCCCACAAGGGCGCGATCGTCCGCCCCGAGGGCTGCAAGTGGCTCAACTACGAGGGCGAGGTCGCCATCGTCATCGGCCGGACCGCGCGCAACGTCTCCCCGGCCGAGGCGGGGGACTACATCGCCGGCTACACCGTGGCCAACGACTACGGCCTCCACGACTTCCGGGACACCGACGCCGGCTCCATGCTCCGGGTCAAGGGCTCCGACACCCTGTGCCCGCTCGGCCCCGGACTGGTCACCGACTGGGACTTCCACGGCAAGCGGCTGCGGACCTACGTCAACGGCGAGGTCGTCCAGGACGGCTCCACCGACGAGATGACCTGGGACATGCACTACCTCGTCGCGGACATCGCCCGCACCATCACCCTGTACCCCGGCGACGTGCTGCTGTCCGGCACCCCGGCCAACTCCCGGCCCGTCCGGCCCGGGGACGTCGTGGAGGTGGAGGTGGAGGGCCTCGGCCGGCTCACCAACCACGTCGTCACCGGGCCGACCCCGGTCCGCACCGACGTGGGGGCGCAGCCCACGGAGTCGGAGGAGGTGCTGTCCACCGCTCTGGGCGGCGACTGGGAGTTCCGCGGCATCAGGCCGCCGAAGCGCTGACCGGTGGGCCCCGGTAGGGTCGATCACATGACCGACCCCGTCAAGCCCGCCCCCGCTCGCCGCCCCCGCAAGCGCGTGACGAACTACGGGACGGGCCGGACGGCCCTGCTGGACGCCGCCGTACGCGTGGTGGCCCGGGGTGGTCTGCGCAAGCTCACCTACCGGGCCGTCGCCGAGGAGGCCGGAGTCACCCACGGGCTCGTGGTGCACCACTTCGGTTCGCGCGACGCGCTGATCGAGGAGGCCGTCACCCACGCCATCCGCTCCTCCCTGAGCACCAGCACCCTCGGTGCCGGTACGGGCGGCCCGGCCGACTTCGCCACCGGTCTCGCGGAGATGGTCGAGGCCGGACCCGAACTGCAGGCGTTCCAGTACGAGTTGCTGCTGGAGGCCCGCCGCAGGCCCGAGCTGCTGGCGCAGCTGCGCGGCCTCTACGAGGAGTACTTCGAGGCCAGCCGACGCGAGCTGGACCGCATCCTGCCCGGGCCGGTGAGCCCCGGCATGTCCCGGCTGGTCTTCGCCGCGCTGGAGGGCCTGGTGCTGCACCAGCTGGTGTTCGGCGAGCGTGCGGCCACCGAGGCTGCCCTGACGGAGCTCAGGGGCCTCCTGGCCGGGCTGGCCGGGCCGGCCGAGGAGCCGGACGGGCGCTGACGGCCGGGGTTCTCTGCCTTCCGACCCCTTGTCAAACGGATGGCCGCACCCCACGATGAGGCAACTCGTTTGACCTGAAACGACTTCCCCCCACTCCAATCTGGCAGGTGATCCGTGTGGACAGTCGGACGACTTCCTCAGAGCGGACCGAGCGGGACGCCCCCACCGCGACCACGCTCAAACCCAACGCCCTGGGTGTCCTGGGCATCCTCTTCTTCGTCCTGTCCGGTCAGGCCCCGCTGACGGGCATCGCGGGCGCCGCCCCCCTGTCGGTCGCCTTCGGCAACGGCTCCGGCACCCCCGCGGCCTACGTGGTGGCCGGGGCGGTGATCCTGCTCTTCTCCGTCGGGTTCATCGCGATGGGCCGGCACGTCGTCGACGCCGGCGCCTTCTACACCTACATCGGCACCGGCCTCGGCCGGGCCGCCGGTGCGGGCAGCGCGGCCGTCGCCCTGTTCGCCTACTGCGTCATCCAGGCGGCGATGTACGGCCTGTACGGCTCGATCGTCAGCGCACTCGTCGCCGACCACACCCCGCTCCACCTCCCGTGGTGGGTCTACACGCTGGTCACCATGGCCGTGGTGCAGGCCCTCGGCGCCCTGGGGATCGAGATGGGCGCGCGGGTGCTGGCCGCGTTCGTGCTCGCCGAGTTCAGCATCCTGCTGGTCTTCGGCCTGGTCACCCTGGTCAAGGGCGGCGGGCCGGAAGGGCTCGGGGTGGCCGACAGCTTCTCCCCGTCGGCCGCCCTCCAGGGCGCGCCGGGCGTCGCCGTGATGTTCGCCCTGGCGTCGATGTTCGGCTTCGAGGCCACCGCCATCTACGGCGAGGAGGCGAAGGAGCCCAAGAAGACCGTACCGAGGGCCACCTACCTCTCGGTGATCGTGGTCACCGGCTTCTTCGCCCTCACCTCGTGGACCCTGATCTCGGCCTACGGCGCCTCGAAGGCACCGGCGGCAGCGGAGCGGGCGCTGGCCGCCGGCGACTCCGCCGGATTCGTCTTCGCTCCCGTCTCGGACCTGTTCGGCGGCTGGATCGGCGGCTTCCTGCCGGTCCTGCTGGCCACCTCGCTGTTCGCCGGCGTGCTGACCTTCCACAACTCCGCCGGCCGCTACCTGTTCTGCCTCGGCCGGGACGGGCAACTGCCCGCGCGGCTGTGCCGGCTGAACGGCCGGCACGCCCCGGCGGCCGCGGGCCGGGTCCAGACCGTCGTCGCCGTCCTCCTGGTCGTGCCCTTCGCCCTGGCCGGCCAGGACCCGGTGCTCACCCTCTTCTCCTGGTTCAGCGGGCTCGCCGTCCTGGCGATGATGCTGCTCTACCTGCTGACCTCGGTGTCGGTCGTGGTGTTCTTCCGTCAGCGGCGGGTGGACACCAGGGTGTGGAACACCGTGATCGCCCCCGTGCTGGGCGCGCTCGGCATCGCGGGTGCCATCTGGCTCATCCTGGCCAACTTCACCACCCTGATCGGCGGCGAGGCGAGCACCGCGCTGTCGCTCGTCCTGTCGGTGCCCGTCGTCATGGCGCTCGGCGTGGCCAACCACCGGATCCGGCGCCGACGCACCGGCTGACCCACTCCAGGGCCTGTCTTCGATAGCGCGCGCCCGCAGGCCGGGCGCGCGCGCCACCCATGTCCCACCCACGTGGTCCGGAGGACCCCATGACCCTCGCCACCCACGACGACTGGCTCCGCCGGGCCGAGACGCTGGAACCGACCCGCACGCACCTGATCGACGGCGCCGACGAAGCCGGCTGTGGTGCGTTCCCCGTGGTGTCGCCCCGCGACGGCCGGGTGCTGGCCGAGGTCGCCGACGCCGGCGCGGCCGAGGTCGACGCGGCCGTCGCCGCCGCCCGCCGCGCCTTCGACCGCGGTCCCTGGCCGCGGCTGTCCCCCGCCGAACGAGGCCGCGTCCTGCTGCGGTTCGCCGACCTCCTGGAGGAACGGCGAGCGGAGCTGGCACTCACCGTCAGCCTGGAGACGGGCAAGCCCGTCACCGACGCCCACGACATCGAACTGCGGGCCGTCATCGGGACGTTCCGCTGGTACGGCGGGCTCGCCGACAAGCTCACCGACGAGTCCCCGCACACCGCGCCCGACGCCCTCGCCCTCGTCACCCGGGAGCCTGCCGGTGTCGTCGGCGCGGTCGTCCCCTGGAACTTCCCCCTCACCCTGGCCGGCTGGAAGATCGCCCCGGCGCTGGCCGCCGGCTGCACCGTCGTGCTCAAGCCCTCGGAGAACTCACCGCTGTCGGCGCTGCTGCTCGGGCGGATCGGTCTGGCGGCCGGACTGCCGCCGGGCGTGCTCAACGTCGTGGCCGGCGACGGACCGGTCGCCGGACGGGCCCTCGGCCTCCACCCCGACGTGGACGTCCTCGCCTTCACCGGCTCCACCGCCGTCGGCCGCCACTTCCTGCGCTACTCCGCCGACTCCAACCTCAAGCGGGTCTGGCTGGAACTGGGCGGCAAGTCGCCCAACATCATCCTGCCCGACGCCCCCGACCTGGAGCAGGCCGCGGCCACCGCCGCCTGGGGCATCTTCTTCAACCAGGGCGAGATGTGCACCGCGCCCTCCCGGCTGCTGGTCCACACCTCCGTCGCCGAACGGGTCACCGAGGCCGTCGTGGCGCGCGCCCGCGCCCTGCGCGTGGGCGATCCCCTCGACCCCGCCACCGAGATGGGCGCCCTGGTCGGCGAGAACCACCTCGACCGGGTCCTCGGCCACGTCCGCACCGCCCTCGACGACGGCGCCCGCCTGCGCACCGGCGGCGCGCGCACGCTGACCGGCACCGGCGGCGCCTACCTCGAACCGACCGTCTTCGACCAGGTCGCCCCGGACAGCCGGCTGGCCCGCGAGGAGGTCTTCGGCCCGGTGCTGGCCGTCCTCACCTTCGACGACCTCGACCAGGCCGTCGCCCTCGCCAACGCCACCGAGTACGGCCTCGCCGCCGGACTGTGGACGTCCGACCTGTCCACCGCCCACAAGGTCTCCCGCGCCCTCAGGGCCGGTACGGTCTGGGTCAACTGCTACGAGGAGGGCGACCTCACCGTGCCGTTCGGCGGCATGAAGCAGTCCGGCAACGGACGCGACAAGTCCGCCCACGCCCTGGAGAAGTACACCGAACTGAAGACCACCTGGATCCAGCTGTGACCCGCCGGCCGCTCATCGCGATCCCCGCCCGCTTCGCCGCCACCACCTCCGCGCTGCGCTACGCCGCGGAGGTCAACGCCCGGGCCCTCATCGAGGCCGTCTGGTGGGCCGGCGGCGAGCCCGTCACCCTGCACCCGCACGCTCCCGGCGGCGCCGCCGATCCCGCCGAGGTCGCCGCCCGGCTCTCCCGGTTCGACGCGCTGCTGCTCCCCGGCGGCGGCGACCTCGCGCCCCACCGCTACGGAGCGTCCGACGCCCACGAGGCCGTCTACGACGTGGACGACGAGCAGGACGCGTTCGACCTGGAACTCGCCCGGCAGGCCCTCGCGGGCGGGGTGCCGCTGCTGGCCGTCTGCCGCGGACTCCAGGTGGTCAACACCGTCCTGGGCGGCACCCTGCACCAGGACATGGGCGGCCCCGGACACGAGCACCGCCACCGCCGGCACCTCGTCTCGCTCACGCCGGGCTCCCCCCTGGCCCGGATCACCGGTGCCGAGGAGGTCCAGGCGTCCTGCTACCACCACCAGCACGTGGACCGGCTGGGGGAGGGCCTGGCCGTCACCGCCCGGGCCGCCGACGGGACGGTCGAGGCCGTCGAACTCACCGGGCACGACGGCTGGTTCGCGGCCGTGCAGTGGCACCCGGAGGACACCGCCCACGAGGACCCGGCCCACCAGCGCCTCTTCGACGCACTGGTGCGGGCCGCCCGCGGCGCGGTCTGAGCCGACGTACCGCGCGCCGGCCGGCCGGCCCGACCTCGCCGCCTCAGCGGCGGGCGCGCCGGCCGCTGCGGCGCGGGGCGGGCTCCTCGCCGTTCAGGAGCGACCGGCGCCGGTCCTCGCCCGCCTCCTCGACCTGGAGCACCACGCGCCGCAGCCCGTCGGCGAGGCTGACGCACTCCGCGTCGCTCAGCTGCGCGGTGACGAAGGACTCCTCGTCGTTGAACGCGGGGAACACCCGGCGCATGAATTCCTCGCCGTCCTCCGTGAGTGCGAGCAGCACCAGCCGCCCGTCGGTGGGGTGATCGGCGCGCCGCAGCAGGCCGCGTGACTCCAGCGTGCGGGACACCCCGGTGAGCGTGCCCTTGGAGATCCCCGCCTCCTCGGCGACGTGCCGCGTCTCGGACTCGCCCCAGACCCACACCACCCACAGCACCACGAAGGCGGTCCAGGTCAGGTCCGAGCCGCGCAGTACGGAGTTCTCCAGGTGCTGCCGTACGGCGGAGGCGGCCCGGTAGATGTTGGCCACCGCGGCCATCCGCTCCCGGCGGACGGGGATGCCGCCGAGCTTCGCCTGCACGAGCCTTTCCGCCTCGTTGATGGACCGCTGGCTGGGCACGGGTGCTCCCTCACATCATCGCCGGGCCGCGTGTGCCCGGCCGGGCCCACGGCCGTTCAAGCTTCGCATTCTACGGGCGGACACCGCTCAGGCGGCCGCCGAGGGGCGCGGGTGCGGCATGTTCCAGCCCTCGGCGAGCCTCGACGGGTGAACGTTGTGCCCACCGCCGAAGAACTCGCAGAACTTCATGATCAGTGGGTCCCAGCCGATCGGGTCCACGTAGTGGGTCCCCGGGATGACCAGCCCCTCCTCGACATGGGCGCGAAGAACCTCGACCTCGAAGGCGGTGGCATGTGACGCGGGGCCGCCGAACGGATGGGCCGAGACGACGCGGCACTCCAGCTGGACCGGACATTCCGCGACCCGTGGGGCCCGGACCAGATCCGATGCCTGCTCGGTCAGCTGAGCGGTCGAGAACTTGTCCGGCTCGTACCGGTAGCCCTGCTCCACCTTGTAGTCCGGCACGGCCGGCTTCCCGGTGGTGAGCGCGATCCGGTCAACGGCACCGACCATCGCCGACGAGGGCAGGTTGAGCACGCACTCGCCCTCCCGCAGCAGGTTCGCGGTGGTGTGGGCGTTGTTGCCGAGACCGAGCATGCACGACTGGCCCAGCCACCACGCCGAGGAGATCGGCGCGAGATTCGCCGTGCCGTCTTCGTTGAGCGAGCTGATCAGCACCACCGGCGTTCCGAAGTACAGGACCTTGAGCCCGGGGACGATGTGCATGCGCTGCGCCTTTCGCAGAGTTCCGAACGGACGGACCCGCGGTGAGGGACACGAGCCGTCGCCGACCTTCTCGCGACGGGACCACCGGCGCTGGCGGAAACACGACATCGCACTCCCGCCGAGTGGAACCCGTCGCCGAGGACGAACGGGCTGGTGGCGGGGGTCGGCAACTGCACTGACAGCAACGCTGCCCCGTTCCGCTGCCTCGTCCCAGGGGGAGGGTGCTCGGAAACGGGCCCGGTGTGAGGTGCCGTCGTCCGTGGTGCCGAGGCTGTTGTGATCGTCCTGGACGGCCACCGGATCGACCTCGCTGACGCGGTCGAACTGCGCGCCGACGAGTGTGTGGAACCGCTGACCGCGGCCATCCTTGCCGCCCTTGAGACAGGGAAATGACGTGATGACGGGCGACCCGATTTCGGCTGTTTGTGCCGCGAACGTCTGGCGAGCGCGCAAGACTTGGGACATGTCGACTCAACGTGACCTTCAATGGCAGATCCGGCTGCTCTCCGAGGAGGAAGCAGTCAGGGCACTGGCTGCTGTGGTGGAGGATCGCGGGCTTCTCACCGCGGCCGGCGAGCTTCCCTCTCGCGGTGAGGAACTGCGGGAGGCCCTGGCGGCCGAGGACCTGGCGGTGTACGGGCGGCCGGAGGAGCCACCCACGTCCGACGGGGAACTGGCGCGACTCGTGCTGGCGTACGCGGCGGATCGGGACGAGGCGCTGGCCGGGACGGTCGGCGAGGCCGTCGAGTACGCGCGGGAGCCGGCCGAGCGCTTCGACGGCGTCATGCTCGGGGCCGCCGTGCTGGCCCTCACGCTGTTGCAGACCGATGTGCTCGTCAAGCGCGAGCCGAGCGGCCGATGGAGCTTCACCATCCGCAAGCGGGCGCTTCGGGATTCCACCCTGGGGAAGGTCCTGACGGCGCTGCTGTCCCAGATCACCGGCGGCAAGTAGCCGCCAGCAAACGGAGGTTCGGCTGTGGCGGTATCGACGAGGGCCCCGTACGCGTGGAACTGCCCGGAGTGCGCCCGGGGGTGTCAGGAGCCGGTCTGGCACATCATCGACGCCCGCGAGCGGGCGGACGTGCTGGAGGCCGACGGTCCAGGCGTGTCCTGGGTGGCCTGCCCGGGCTGCGGGGCGCGAGCGCACATCGACGCGCCGGTTCTGGTGCTGCGCCCCGACGCGATCGTCCAGGTGCTGTTCGCGTCGTCCGTCGAGGACCTCCAGGCCGGCGCCGGGGACTGCGCCACCCGCATCCTGGCGGAGGCCGGGCGGGCCGGGGCGTTCGACGGCGGAACCATCACCGGGCAGACGATCCCCCTGCCGCGCAGGGCGCTGCCGGTCGTGCTGGCCCGCGATGTCGACCGGGACCTCGACGACCCGGAGACCGCACGCCGTGAACTTCTCCGGGAGGGCCCGCCGACGGTCGCCAACTACGAGATCTTCCTCGAATTCGCCCGGGCGGAGCGCGAGGCGGCGCGGGTGCGGTACCTGCTGCGCGCCGTGATGGGGACCCTTCCTGGCGCGTTCGCCGAACTCGTCAGGAACAACCCCGAGTTGACCACCTCCACGCAGGTCCGCTACGCCGCACGGGAGGAACTGCGCGCGGCGGCCGGTACACCCATGGAAACCCTGCTCGGCGCGCGCCAGCGCCTGCTGGACGGCCTGTGCCGGAGCGACCCGCCGCAGGACGAGGTGATCCGCCGATACTTCGGGGAACTGGAACGCCTCGGCCAGGGACTGCGGGAACGGCTGGCGGTGCTGGACCGCAGGGCGCGGGAGACCAGAGGGGCCGAGGGCGTGAGGGCCGCGCGGGAGGCGCTGGAACTCGCCCGTCAGACCGGCGATGCCGCACTGGAGACCGAACTCGCCGCGCTGCTCGGCTCCCGGCTGCTGGACGTCGTGCACGACGGGCTCGACACCGACCCGTCCGAGGCGATCGGCCTGCTGGAACACGCCCTCAGCCACCTTCCCGAGGGCAGCCTGGCCTGGGCCCAGGTGGCGAGCAACCTCGCCTCCGGACACGATCGGCGTCAGGACGGCGACCTCGTGGAGAACTGGCTCACCGCCCGGGACCTCCTGGCGCGCGCCGCCGAACTGGACCACGACCTGCACCCGGACACCTGGGCGGTGATCCAGACCAACTACGGCTTGCTGCTCGCCTCGCGGCCCGGCGGCGGCCCGGAAGACCTCGACCTCGGAATCGACCGCCTCCTGCTCGGCCTGCGAGCCCGCTCACCGGAACGCAACGCGGTCGACTGGGCCTACTCCATGCTCAACCTCGGCATGCTGCTCTTCCGCCGCGGACGGCCGGAGGACCTGCTCCAGGCGGAGCAGCGCTACCGGAGCGCACTCGCCCACCTGCCCCCCGACCACCACCCGCGGCTGTGGGCGCAGCTGCAGTGCAACCTCGCGGACCTCCTGCTGTCGCGGGAACCCGCCGACGCGCTCGGCGCCCGGGCGGCGGTGAGCGCGGCACTCGACCTGGCGGTCGCGCGACCCGGCCCGGTCGATTCCGCGCGCGTCAAGTGGCTGCTCGCGCGCTGCCATGACCGGCTCGACAGGCATGACCGCCTCGACGGACCGGGCAGCGCGGAAGGTCTCCGGCTGCGCCGGGAGGCCCTGCTCGCGGCGCCGCCGACGGTCTCGCCGAGCCTGCACCTCGGCATCGGCACCGAGGTGCTCACCGTCCTCGCCGATGCCGGGCGGTGGACGGAGGCGGCCGACCTGGTGGCCGGCCTGCTCACCGCGCTCGACGCGCTCTACGACGCCCAGGTCACCGCCCCCGGCCGCCAGGACGTGCTCACCCGCTGGCCACTGCTCGCCCGTTTCGCGGCATACCTGCTGACCCGGGCGGGCCGTCCGGAGCAGGCCGTCGAAGCGATCGAGCGCGGACTGGCCCGCGAGCTGTCGGTCGTGACCGGGCGCGGCGCGGTGGAGCTGGCGGCGCTGGAGCGGATCGATCCCGCGCTGGCCGGGCGATACCGGCAGGCACAGTCCCGCTACCGGCGCGCCGCTGCCGAACCGGCCGCCGCGACACCGCACGGGCTCGACCCGGGAACGGCCGAACAGGCCGATGCGGAACGCGGCCTGCGCACGGTCATCGCGGAGATCCGGCGGATTCCGGGCATGGAACGCTTCCTGTCCACCAGCGGGCTGGAGGACATCGTCCGCGCCGCGGCCGGCAGGCCGCTGGCCTACCTGGTGTACGCGCCGTGGGGCAGCTGCGTCCTGACGATCCCGCGGGTGCAGGACCGCACCCCACCCCGACCGGGTGCGGGCGGGAAGCTGCCGCAGGTGGAAGCGCGGCCCCGGGTGCTGGGCACCGTCGTACCCGAGGTCTCCGGCGCCACCGTCCTCAGCCTCCTGATCCTCGACCCGGAGGACGAGCACGCACCCGGAGTGCTCCTGACCCAGCACGCCGGAGCCCTCAGACGGCGCAAGGACCTGCCGGCCGCCCTGGAGCGCCTCGGTCTGCTGGAACCGCTGCTGCGCCCGGTCGCCCGGCTCCTGGCGGAGGACCCGAGGCACGAAGCCGTGGTGATCCCGACCGGGCTGCTCGGTATGGTCCCGCTGCACGCGGTGCCGGTCGGCTCTGGCCCGGCCGGTGTGCTGGACGACGTCGGCACTCTGTACGTCTCCCCGTCGGCGGCGGTCCACGCGGCCTGCGGAGCCAGAGCCGCGCGCCCTCCGGAGGCGGCCCAGCTGCTGGTGGCGGTGGGGGACCCGGACGGCTCGCTGCCGGGCAGCCGGGTCGAACTCGACGCGGTCGTCGGCGTCTTCGAGCCCCTGGGGGAAGTCCACCGGGCGATGGGGGCCGACGCCACCGTGGCGTGGCTGCTCGACCATGTCGCGGAGGCGACCGTGCTGCACCTGAGCTGTCACGGCAGCGCGGACCTCGGCAGCCGGGGCGCCTCGCTGGCGCTGGCCGACGGGCGGCTGGACGTGGAGGTCCTGGCCCGCCGGCAACTGCGCTGCTGCCGGCTCGTGGTGGCCAGTGCCTGCCAGTCCGGTCACTTCGAGATCGTGCGGATGCCCGACGAGTTCGTCGGGCTGCCGGCCGGGTTCCTCCAGGCCGGGGCGGCCTGCGCGGTGACCAGCCTGTGGCAGGTCGACGACCTGGCGACGGCGGTGCTGATGACGCGCTTCCACGAGTTGCTTCCACGTGTCGGTGCCGACGGGCGGGACCCGGTGCGGGCGCTGCGCGAAGCGCGGTCGTGGCTGCGCGGCCTGACCGGGGCGGGACTCGCGCAGTACACGGCGGGCCGCCCTGGGCTGGCCGACCTGGCCCGCCGGTACGCAGCGCCGGCCGCCGACGGGCAACCGTTCGCGTCGCCGCGGCGCTGGGCCGGGTTCACGGCCTGGGGAGCCTGACCGCCCCGTCGGTCAGTCCAGTGACACGGGTCCGTTCGGTCCCAGCCGGTAGGTTGCGAAGCTGTTCGGGGAACGCGGGGAATCGATCTGCATCCGCGTGTACCGGCCGCCCACCAGACCGGTGACGGTGACCTTGGCCGGGGCGTGGACCGGCCGGCCCTGGGCGCAGCTGGGGACGCACGGCACCTCCTCCTTGGTGCCGGTAGCGGTGGCGGTGGGCGTTCCCCAGCCGGACCAGGTCAGGTCCAACAGCGAGAGCTTGCCGTCACCGCAGGCGAGCAGCAGCTTCGTCGGCTTGACGACGTTCCCTTCGTAACAGCTGGCGATCAGGGCGGGCTGCGTGCTCGGCTTCGTGTCGGGTGGCGGGGCAGGCGTCCTGGTGGCGCGTTCGGGGTCCATCGTCGGGGTGGGGGTGCGCTCGGGGACCACCGTGGGGGAGGGAACGACCACGGGCGGCGGCGTGGACTTGGGCGTCACCACCGTCGGGCTGGGCAGGGGCACGGTCGGGCTGGGCGTCGTCAGCTGCAGCGGGGGCTGGGTGACGACCGGGACCGGCTTGCCGGCCTCGCGGGTGCCACCGCCGGACAGCAGTTGCGGAACGAGCAGGCCGGCGGTGACCGCCAGGGCGGCGGTGATCGCGCCGGCCACCAGGAACTCCCACCGGGCAGTGCCCGACCGCTTCCGGGGGACGGGCTTCCGGACAGCAGGCGCACCAGGCGCCGGACGCTTGGGCTCCGTGCGCGCCGCCTCTGTGCGTCGCGCCTCCGCGCGCAACCGGGCGACCTCGGTCCGCTGGTGTTCGATCAGCTCGTGGACCGCGACCGGCCAGGGCCGGTGGACGGGAGCGGCGAGCCGGGTGAGGGAGTCCAGCAGGCTGTCGGCGCTCGGCCGTAGCCCGGGATCCTTGGCCAGGCAAGGAGCGGCGATGCGCTGGATCTCCTCGGGAAGCCTCCCGAGATCCGGGTCGGTGTAGACGATGTTGTACAGCGTCTGCGGAATGGACGGCCCGATGAACGGGCACGCGCCGGTGTAGGCCATCAGCAGGACGGCACCCAGCGAGAACACGTCGCTGGGCGGGCCGGTCGGAAGCCCCTGGGCTTGTTCGGGGGACATGAAGGCCGGGGAACCGACGAGCAGCCCCGTGTGGGTGAGGGTGGTCCCGTCCTCACTGTCGGCCGCGCGGGCGATGCCGAAGTCGATGAGCCTGGGACCGTCCTCGGCGAGCAGGACGTTCGACGGTTTGATGTCCCGGTGCACCAGTCCGGCGTGGTGGACGTCGGCCAGCGCCGTGGCGAGTCCGGTGGCCAGTGACAGCACGGATGGCGCGGGCAGGGCGCCGACCGTCTCCACGGCTTCGTGGAGGGAGAGCCCTGGGATGAAGTCCGAGGTCAGCCAGGGCTCGGGTGCGTCCGGGTCGGCGTCGACGACCGTTGAGGTGTAGGTGCCGGTGACGCTCCGGGCGGCCTCCACCTCACGACGGAAGCGGGCCCGGAAGCCGTCGTCCTCCAAGAACCGCTGGTGCACCTGCTTCAGTGCGACCAGCCGTCCGTCCGGAGCGGTACTCAGGAGCACCCGGCCCATCCCACCCCGGCCCAGTTCCGCGATCGGTCGGTACGGACCGACCGCGATCGGATCGGTCGGCATCAGTTGCTTCACCCGGCCCCCTCCGAGACGGACAGACAGTCCTGCTGGCAGTCTGGCCGCCCCGCACTGCTGATCGCAAGCAATTCTGCTCAAAGCCCTTGACGTTCACGTGATGTGATAACGCATCACATTCGGCAGGGCGGTTGGGGACCGGCGGTGGACGGTCGAAGTCGGATGCCTGTCCGCCGCTGGTGCGGGCAGGCTCGGGTGTGTGGTGCGGGTCAGATGCGGGTGGCGGTGACGACGTGGTAGTCGACCAGGCCGTCGCGCCAGGCGGTGAGGAAGTTGCGGCTCCAGTGGGGCGTGGGGACGGTGTCGGTGAGGTAGCGGTCGAAGCCGGGCCAGACCTCGGCGCCGATGGAGTCGGTGGTGACGTCGGTGAAGCCGAAGCGGGCGAGGGCGGCGGTGAATCCGTCGAGGGGGTGGGCGACGTCGAGGCCGTCGGCGAAGCTGGCGAGCAGGATCTTGAGGCGTTCGGCGGCGTCGGAGCCGGGGGCCGTGAAGAAGGTCGTCACGACGAGGCGGCCGCCGGCGCGCAGGACACGGGCGCTCTCGCGGGCGAAGCCGGTCAGTTCGCGGAAGTGCTGGGCCGCCTCGACGGAGAAGACGCCGTCCAGGTAGCCGTCGGAGAACGGGAGTTCGTCCGCCGAGCCCAGGGTGTACGCCAGCCGATCGGGGTACGTCGCCAGGGCTCTCGCGTTGACGGCACGGGCCCGCTCGATCTGATCGGGGTGGATGTCCACCCCCGTCACCGCCGCGAAGCGGAACTCCCGCAGCGCCAACGCCGCACCCAGCCCCCGCCCGCAGCCCACCTCCGCCAACCGCAACCGCTCACGCGATTCGGGAAGCTCCCGCAACACCCGCCGGTACAACTGCTCCTGGCTGCGCACCCGGTCCTCGGGGGTCGGAGCGGTCAGATCGATGTCCTGCCAGTAACCGAAATTGATGAATCCGCCTGCGAAGCTGGCAGTCTTGGCCAGATCGTCGGCGCCGTAGGTCCGGCGCACGGTCGGGGGGATGCGGTTGTGATCCATGGGCCGCTGGGTCTCCTGCTCGGTGGGCGCCCGGCCGCCGGGCGCGCCGAGGTACGTACCCAAACCTGTAGTGGTCCGAACACGGTACGTGATGGTGGAGTGTCCGGGGAGCAGTGGGGGCGTGGTGGTGCTCCGAGGGGGCCGGGAGCACCACCACGCGATCGGGGGCGGCTACCGGGCGAGGTCGGCCGGTGCGTCGAGCCGGGTCAGCTTCTGCGGGTTACGCACGATGTAGATCCGGGTGATCCGGCCGTCCGCCACCGCGAGGCTCACCACCGAGGGCTCGCCGCCGATGTCGATCCGGCCGGCCGGTGCGCCGTTGAGCCACACCGTGGTGGTGTCGAACGCGACCGGCAGGCGCCCGGTACGCGCGAGCAGCGCCGCCACCGCCTCGGCCCCGTGCACCGGGGCGGGCACGGCTGCCGCGATCCCACCGCCGTCGGCGATCAGGACGACGTCCGGCGCCAGCACTTCCATCAGGTCCTGCAGCCGTCCGGTGCGCAGGGTCTCCAGGAACCGCTCCACCACCTGCTGCTGTTCGGAGCGGCTCACCCGCACCCGGGGCCGGCGGGCCGCCACGTGCCCGCGGGCCCGCCGGGCGACCTGCCGCACGGCGGCCGAGGTCTTGCCGAGGGCCTCGGCGATCTCCTCGTACGGCAGCTCGAAGACCTCGCGCAGGACGAACACCGCCCGCTCGGTCGGCCCGAGCGTCTCCAGCACGGTCAGCATCGCGAACGAGACGCTCTCCGCGAGCTCGACGTCCTCGGCGACGTCGGGGCTGGTGAGCAGCGGCTCCGGCAGCCACTCGCCGACGTACTGCTCGCGCCGGCGGGACAGCGTCCGCAGCCGGTTGAGGCCCTGGCGGGTGACGATCCGGATGAGGTACGAGCGCGGGTCGTGCACCTGCCCGCGGTCGACCTCGGCCCACCGCAGCCAGGACTCCTGCAGCACGTCCTCGGCGTCGGCGGCGGAGCCGAGCAGCTCGTAGGCGACGGTGAAGAGCAGGCTGCGGTGGGTGACGAAGGGGTCCTCGGTCATGCCGGCGACGCTCCGGCCGGGGCGTCGGCGGCGGTGGTGCGCCTGGCCAGCGGGATCTCGCAGGAGTCGGAGAAGCCCTGGGAGCGGACGCCGTTCGCGGTGTTGTTCCTGGTGGCCATGTTGACGAAGGCGACGTAGGCGGTGAGTTCGACCATGGCCGCCGGGCCGAGTGCGTCCAGCAGGTGGTCGTAGAGCTCGTCGGTGACGGCCGGCGGGGTCGCGGTCATGGCCTCGGCGTACTCCATCACCTCCCGCTCCAGCGCCGTGAACACCTCCGACGCCCGCCAGTTCGGCACCTGGCTCGCCTTGGCCAGGTCCAGGCCCTGGTTCTGCGCCTGGAAGTAGCCGATGTCCAGGCACCAGCTGCAGCCGACCTGTGCGGCCACCGCCATGTGCGCGAAGGACTTGAGGCTCTCGTCGAGCGCGTCCCACTCGGCGATCCGGCGGGAGAAGTCCAGGTTCGCGGTGGCGACGCCGGGGTTGTGCCAGACCGCCTCGACGGGTTCGAGGGTGGTCCCGAATCCCTTGATCATGTTCTCGCTCAGCTCGGCGGGCAGCTGGGCCTTCGGCAGTCGCAGTGCCATGGTGTCCTCCCGGTTCGGTGGTTCGGCGGGTTGCCGGACATGAAGACACCGGAGGGTGCCCGGATGTGACAGCCCGACATGACGGCCGGGGAAAACGACCTTCGGACCGGCAGGTCGGTTCGCTACAGTCCGCGGGGACTGCCGACCACTGCGAGGAGAACGACACGTGAACGTCCCCGACGACCGCCCCGCCCCGCCGCTGACCGGCGGCGAGCGCGAGATGCTGCGCGGCTTCCTCGACTTCCACCGGGCGACCCTCGCCCTGAAGTGCGAGGGCCTGACCGACGAGCAGCTGCGCCGGCGCTCCAGCCCGCCCTCCACGCTCAGCCTGCTCGGGCTGGTCCGGCACCTGGCGGAGGTCGAGCGCACCTGGTTCCGCCGGGTCATCAACGGCGAGGACCTGCCGCTGGTGTGGTCCGAGGACGGCGACTACCAGGCCGCGTACGACCCCGCCGGCGCCACCCGGGCCGAGGCCTTCACCGCCTGGCGGACCGAGGTCGAGCACTCCCGCCGCATCGAGCTCGCCGCGGACTCCCTCGACGTCACCGGCTACCAGGCCCGGTGGGACGCCGAGGTGTCGCTGCGGCTGGTGATGCTCCACCTGATCCACGAGTACGCCCGGCACAACGGGCACGCGGACTTCCTGCGGGAGGCGATCGACGGCGCGGTGGGGGCGTAGCCGGGTGGGCCGGGTGCCGGCGGGGTGAGGGTGTGAGGAGGGTGAGGAGGGTGAGGAGGCGGTCGACGGCGCGGTGGGGCCCGGGCGTCCCGGGCGGGCCTACCAGCCGAGGAGGTGGGTGCGGTGGGTGAGGGCGGTGAGGACGGCGCCGACGGTGGTCTCGGGGGTGAGGGCGGTGGTGTCGAGGGTGTGGGTGGCGTCGTCGGGGGCCGGGCCGGGGTGGAGGGCGACGTAGTGGAGGGCGGCGCCGGTGGTGCGGCTCTCGCGGCGGAAGGTGTCGAGGGCGGCCGGGACGGCGGGGGCCTCCACCACGACCTGGTAGCCGCGGGTGGCGTAGGCGAAGGCGGCCTGGGCGGTGGCGGCCAGGGCGGTGGCGTTCTGGTGTCCGGCCTCGGGCAGGTGGGGCGGGAGCCGGCCGCTGCGGATGACCCGCAGGAAGTCGTCCGTCCGCAGGTGGACGCTCGGGTTCAGCTCCCGGGCGAGCAGCTCCGCGACCGGGCTGTTCCCGGCCCCGCCCGGGTCGACGAGGACGAGGACGCCCCCGGCGCCCCGGCCGCCCCCGAGCTCCGGCCCACCTACGGTCGTACGGTTCACAGCTGCTGATCCCTTCGCGGGCCGGGGACGGTCGGGTAGCCGGGGCGGGGCGGTCGGAGTGCGAAGGAGCTGGTCGGCCCATATCCGGACAACCGACCGCCTCGTCCCTACGACTGATGCGTTTCGGGGATCAACCTAGTCCAAACGGGTGGTCCGAGTCGTCCCCCACCCGGTTCCTGGGCGGGTCGGAGGGAAGACCCGCGACCGGTCGGCGGCCCGTCAGGGGGCCGCCGCCGGCCCCTACCGGTCGCCGGTGCGCAGCACGATCGGGTTGGTGAGCGCCGCCATCGGGCCCCAGGGCAGGTCAGGGCCCATCGAGTTGCCCCTGCCCGGGGTGCCGTCCGCCTTCGGGTGGCGGACCTCGGCCCGGACGTAGGCGGCGAGCGAGGCGGTGGTGCGCCAGATCACGGTGCCGGAGCCGTCGGCGGGCAGCGACTCCTGGTGCATCTGCCCCTCGTCGGTGAGGAGGCGGACCGTCCCGCCGGGCACCCCGGAGACGGTGAGCCGGACGTCCAGCGGGGCGTCGGCCGGGACGGTCAGCTCCTCGCCGATGCCCGCCCGGCGCCCGTGCCCGGTGACGGTGAGGTCCAGCGTGACGGCGGAGGACTCGGCCAGCCAGCTGCGCCCGGTGCGCAGC
The DNA here is from genome assembly GCF_042801945.1 of Kitasatospora sp. NPDC057542. Lineage (NCBI taxonomy): Bacteria > Bacillati > Actinomycetota > Actinomycetes > Kitasatosporales > Streptomycetaceae > Kitasatospora > Kitasatospora sp. NPDC057542. Next base: position 8,509 of record NZ_JBHVFE010000011.1, on the reverse strand, counting down.
CCGTCAAGGATCGCGTCCCGGGTGAGGTCCTCGGCCAGCACCACGGTGTGCGGGGAACCGATGACCTGCGGCTCGCTGTGCGCGTCGCTGTTGCCCAGGGCGGGCAGCCAGGAGCGGCCCTCGCGCAGGGCGACGGCGAGCCGGCCGTCCCAGGTGTCCACCGCCGACTCGTCGTCGTACGTCCAGGGGCCGTTCCACACCTCGACGGCGTCGGCCTGCTCGTAGCCGAACTTCCACTGGCAGGCGACGTACGGGCAGTACGGGTGCGCGGGCACCACCAGGCCGCCGGAGCGGTGGACCTGGCGGGCGAAGCGCGGGTACTCCTCGTCGCGCGAGCGGTAGCGCCAGTCGACGAACTGGCCGGGCTTCAGGCCGAGGGCCAGCCAGTGGCCGTTGCGGGTGGTGATCTCCTCGCCCGGCAGGATCAGCAGGTCGGGGCCGGCCAGCGGGCCCCAGGCGGCGTGCGAGGAGCTGGTGTTGTGGTCGGTGGAGACGATGAAGTCCAGGCCGGCGGCGCGCGCCCCGGCCGCCACCTCCTCGGGCCTGCGCCGCCCGTCGGAGTGGACGGTGTGCAGGTGGCAGTCGCCCCGGTACCAGGCCCGGCCGCGGCCGCGGGCCCGCTCCGCGGGGTAGTGTGGCGTGAACTGCGGCCCGGGCGCACCGAACCGGAGGGTGACCTCGACGTGGTACTCCAGGCCCTGCGGGGCGATCTGGTAGGGGCCGAGGACCACGTGCCAGGTGCCGGGGTTGATCGGGCCGGGGAGGTAGCCGGGGGTCGCGGCGCCGCGGGAGAGGCTGAACTCGGTGCGGAAGCCGCCGGACCAGCCGCGGAAGCCGGGGCCGCCGAGGTCGGTGCCGCGCTCGTCGAAGATGCCGATGTCACAGGAGTTGCCGGGGGTGCCGGCCGGGACCGGCGGCCTGTCGTAGCCGTAGGAGACGGCTATCTCGCGGACGCCCTCGGGCACTTCCACCGGGAGGTGGAGGAAGTCGGGGGCGCCGGTGGGCAGGTGGCCGGTGAGGGTGAGGGTGCGGTCGGCGGGAGTGGCGCCGGGGGCGGCGGTGGGGGCGGCGGTCGCCTGGCCGGTGGGGGCGGCGAGGCCGAGGGTGGTGGCGCCGGTGGCGAGGCCGGTGCGGAGCAGGTCCCGGCGGGCGGGCCGGGCGGCCGGCTGCGGAGCCGGCTGGTCGGTCGGCTGGTCGGAGCGTGGGGAGCTGGGCTCGGTCGGCATCGAGGTCTCCGGATCGGGGAGGGCGGGTCGCTCGCGTGCCTACCCGGGCGAGTGAACCGGGGGTGAGGCGGGGCCCACGGCGGTGGGGCGGGCCGGTGAAGAGGGGGCGGGCGGGGCCGGGGTCGATTTGCGGGGAGTGACGAATGGTCGGTTCATAGTCATGGAATCGGTTCATATGCGAAATGGCGCGGATGGAGGCGGGTGTGTCGGTGAGTCGGCGGACGCTGCTCATGGCGGTGGCCGGGGGAGCACTGGCGGGGTGCCGGACGAGAGCGGCGGGCACCGGCTCGGCCTCGGCGGTGGGCGCTGCCTCGGCGGATTCGGTGACATCGTCCGCGGCGCCGTCCGACACACCGTTCGCGATGCCGTCCGGAGCGCCCACCGAGGCCGCCGCCGCGTCGACGCCCGCGCCGGAGCCGACGCCGGGCGGCGGTGAGCAGCCGCCGCACGAGCCGACCCGGGCCGAGGTGGTCGAGCGGTACGGCGCACTGGCTCCGAGCCAGTGGGGGCTGGAGGTCGAGGGGGTGATCACCGCGCTGCCGGAGGGCGAGGGCGCCATGGCGCTCACCTTCGACGCCTGCGGCGGCGCCGGAGGCAACGGCTACGACGCCGACCTGATCGACTTCCTGCGGGCGCAGGACGTGCCGGCCACGCTCTTCCTGAACGCCCGTTGGATCGACGCCAACCCGGAGGAGTTCGAGCGGCTCGCCGTCGACCCGCTGTTCGAGATCGGCAACCACGGCACCGTCCACCGTCCGCTCTCGGTCTCCGGCCGCTCCGCCTACGGCATCGCCGGCACGCGCGACGTCGGCGAGGTGTACGACGAGGTGGTGGGCAACGCCCACAAGCTCGCCGAGCTGCTCGGGCACCCGCCCCGGTTCTTCCGCTCCGGCACCGCGCACTACGACGACGTCGCCACCCGGGTGGTCGCCGACCTGGGCCAGCTGGTGGCCGGCTTCACCGTGAACGGGGACGGCGGGGCGACGCTCCCGGCCGCCGAGGTGCGGCGGGAGGTCGCCTCCGCCCCGCCCGGCGCGATCGTGATCGGCCACCTGAACCACCCGGGTGGCGGCACCGCCCCCGGGGTGGCGGCGGCGGTGCCGGGTCTGCTGGCGGCGGGGCGGCGCTTCGTCCGGCTCTCGGACGTGCTTTGACTTCCGCTCCCCCGGCTTGAGGCCGGGGGATTCCTGCCACGGTCGTCCGACCGTCTCGGTGGGTTCCTGCTTCTTCACGCTGTGCCGGGACAGGTCCCGGTCCTACCTGCGCTCGACAGGCTGTCACCGCCAGCCCGGCGGCCTTGGCGATGTCGACGGCGGCGTTTGAACGACCGCCGACACCTCCCCGAGCCATGCACGCGCGGGGGTCTTCTTCGCTTCGGTGATCAGCAGCTTCGACAGGTCGCCGATCCTCGGGAACGGCAGCCCGTCCGCGCGGGCGGTCTCACGAGCCCGAAGGGCGTCGTTGAAGACCACCCGAGCGCACCCGAACGCTCGTGCCAGTGCCGCCCGCTGAGGCCCGTTCGGGTACAGGCGGAAGCCCGGGTGGCCGGGCGGCTCAGACCAGGCGCAGGCCGCCCGGGTGCTCCTCCTCGACGACCCGGACCAGCCAGTCGAAGACCGTAGGCCCCCGACCCGCCCGGGCGGCGTCCAGCTCGGCGGTGATGCGCGCGCGGTTGGCGGGGTGGGCGCGGGCCAGCCGCAGTTCCAGCTGACGGACCGTCTCCGGGTGGCCGAGGTTGCGGCGGGAGACCTCGTGATGGCGCCACTCGATGACCCAGTCCCCGTCCTCGGGCGTGCCGTAGCCGCCCCGAAGGCAGTCGGCGAAGGCGTCGAGGTTGCGGCCGAAGTAGCCGTCCACCCCGACGGCCCGCCCGACCACGTCCCAGAAGTCCTCCAGGGTCCTGATCTCGTTGCCGTCGATCACATAGGTCACCGTCACGGGGTCGAGGATATGCCGCGGCGGTGAACCGGTCCGGACGGCCGGCCCGCGGTGGACAGGCCGGGGTGAACCGGCCGGGGCGGACGGTTCAGGGGGAGACGGCGATCGCGGTGGCGAGCAGCCCGTCCCGTACCACCCAGCGGCCGTCGAAGCCGTCGATCCGGCGGCCGTTGACCACCGGGCCCGGGACCAGCAGCCGGGCGGTGAAGGTGCCGTCGGGGGAGAGGTCCAGCTCGGCCTCGTCGAAGTCCAGGAAGAGCAGGGTCAGCGGGAACCAGGCCTTGTACACCGACTCCTTGGCGCTGAACAGGATGCGGTCCCACGGGACGTCCGGGTGCTCGGCCGTCAGCTTGGCGAGCCGCTGCTGCTCCACCGGCAGTGCGACGGCCTCCTGGACGCCCTCCGGCAGCGGCAGCGCGGGCTCGGCGTCGATGCCCACGGAGGCGAGGGTGCCGGCCCGGGCCACGGCCGCCGCGCGGAAGCCGTCGCAGTGGGTGAGGCTGCCGACCACGCCGTCCGGCCAGCTCGGCGCTCCGCGCAGACCCGGGACGAGCGGGCGGTACGGGACGCCGAGCCGGGCGAGGGCGGCCCGGGCGCAGTGCCGGACGGTGGTGAACTCGCGGCGCCGCTTGTCGACGGCCCGGGCGACGGCCGGCTCCTCCTCGGGCTCCAGCCGGGCCTCCGGCGGGTCGTCGTAGGCCACCTCGGTCACCACGACGTCCGGCAGCAGGTCCCCGATCATCCGTTCCCCCCTCGGTCGGCCGCGCGGGTGGTCGCCGCGCGGGTCGAGGGTAACCCGGCCGGGGGCTCCGGCGGGACTCGGGTGACGGCCGGTCAGCACCCTCCGTGGCGGGTCTGTCACGCATCTTCGCCCCTTCGGCCGCATGGGTAAAGATCCCTGCCCTGTGTTCATGCCAACATCGCGGAGGTCTGGACCACCTTGCGGCGGGCGCATACGTTTTCTCCACAAGGGCGGACATTCGGTTGGCGAACTGTCGTGCGAATGTGTCGAGTTCCGCCTGTCATGCTCATGACCTTCACCGCAACGGGAGGGAACGAACCATGCGCGCCATCGGCAAGAACCTCAGGATCCTCGCGGGCGCCCCGCTCGCCGCAGCCGCCCTCATCGCCCTCACGGCCGGCTCCGCCAGCGCCGCGATACCGATCAACCAGCCCATGGCCGGCAAGGCCACCTACTACAACGACGCCGGCTACGGCGCCTGCGGCACCCAGATCAATGCCGCCACCCAGATGCTGGTCGCCGTCTCGCACACCTGGTGGACCACCGCCAACCCGAACAACGACCCGGTCTGCAAGGGCATTTCGGTCAAGGTCACCTACCAGGGCAAAACCATCACCGTCCCGGTGAAGGACCAGTGTCCCTCCTGCGACTCCACCCACATCGACCTCAGCCAGCCCGCCTTCGCCAGGCTCGCCCCGCTGGACAAGGGCGTCATCACCGGGCTGACCTGGCAGTTCGTCAAGACCGCCCTGAACGGCAAGACCGTCGAGCTCTCCGCCCCGATCGCCGGCTCCACCATCGGCTGAGCCCGCCCCTGACGACCGTGTCCGCCCCCGCCCGGTCGGCGGGGGCGGGCCGCGGGCCGGAGGTCGGGATCACGGCCGACCGTGTCCGGGCGGGGCTTGCGCCTCCACGAGTGGCGGGGCCATCGCGAGCAGTAGCTGGACGGCCGGGGGAGCGGTCCGCGGATCGTGGGCGAGCCCCAGCGTGACGGTCGGCACCGGGGAGGTGAACCGGCGCAGGCGGACGCCGGGGATCCGGAACACCCGGGCCCGGCCCTCGGGTATCGGCGCTATGCCGTAGCCCGCCGCCACGGCCAGCAGGAGCTGTTCGTCGTCCGGCTCCTCCCGCACGATCCGCGGCGACCGGCCCGGCCACAGCTGCCCGGTGATCAGCGCGTGCATCCCCGGCCCGTTCTCCCGCGGCCACAGCACCACCGGCTCGTCCGTGATCCGGTGCCGGCCGATCCGGGCCCGGGCGCGGGCGAGCGGATGGCCGGCCGGCACGGCCAGCAGCAGCTCCTCCTCGGCGATGATCCGGCAGGCGAGCCCGGGGACGTCCAGTGGCGGCCGGACGAACGCCGCGTCCAGCCGCCCGGCGAGCAGCTCGGCGACGTTGTGCGAGGTCCAACCGGTCTGCAGGGCGACGTCCAGCCGGGGGTAGCGGTTGCGGAACTCCGTCACCAGGACATCGCAGGCCCCGCCCCGGGCGGAGCGGGTGTACGCCACCCGCAGTCGGCCCTCCCGCCCCTGGACCACCGCCGCGACCCGCTCCTCGGCCTCCGCCACCTCCCGCAACACCCGCCGGGCCTCCTCCGCGACCGCACGCCCGACCGGGGTCAACGCGCAGCCCTTGCTGGTCCGCTCGACCAGCTGTGCGCCCAGCTGCCGCTCCAGCGCCTTGACCTGCTGGCTGAGCGCAGGCTGCGCCACGTGCAGTCGGCGCGCGGCGCGGGTGAAGTTCAACTCCTCGGCCAGCACCGAGAAGTAACGCATCCGACGCAGATCCATCCGGCGATGATAAGCGCGGCTTATCGCTGCGGGACAGAACTGGTCTTGGACGGCCGTCGGTGCGGCCGGATTTCCTGGAGACGGCCGCCGACACCCGGTGGGCGGCCCTCGGGAGGAGGAGTTCGCGATGGGTGATGCAGTGGGTGGGGCGACGGACGTCGTCGTGGTCGGAAGCGGGATCATCGGGCTCACCACGGCGATCCGCCTGCAGGAGAAGGGACTTCGAGTCGTCGTGGTGACGGCTGACGGCCTGCTGTCGACGACCTCCGCCGTGGCCGCGGCCGTCTGGTTCCCCGTCGCCACGGGCACGAGCGGCCGGGTGGCGGACTGGTCCGCGACCGCCTTCGCCGAGTTCGCCCGCCAGGCCGCGCAGGGCGTACCCGGCGTCTCGATGCGCAGCACCCGCATGCTGGAACACCAGCAGCAGTCGGCGGGCCTGCCCTGGTGGGGCGACGCTGTCCCCGACCTGCGCCGGCTGACGGCCGCCGAACGCGGACCGGACTGCGCGGACGGCTGGTCCTTCACGGCCCCCGCCGTCGAGATGCCGCTCTACCTGCCCTGGCTGCTCGGCCGGTTCATCGACAACGGCGGCGAGATCGTCCACCGTCGCCTCGACGCCCTCGACCAGGCCCTGGCCTGGGCGCCCGTGGTGGTCAACGCCACCGGACTCGCCGCCCGGCAGCTCTGCGACGACCCGGCCGTGCACCCGGTGCGCGGCCAGCTCGTCCTGGTCCGCAACCCCGGACTGCCCAGCTCGACCCGCATCCAGGACGACCCGGCCGGCTACACCTACATCCACCCCCGCAGCGCCGACGTCGTCCTCGGCGGCACCTTCGAACCGGACGACTGGAACACCACACCCGACCCTGCCGTCGCCGAGGCCATCCTCGCCCGCTGCACGGCCCGCATACCCGAACTCCGCGGTGCCCGCGTCATCGGCCACGCCGTCGGCCTGCGCCCCGCCCGCCACGGCGGCCCCCGCCTCGAAGCGGACCCGGCCGTCCGGATCGTCCACAACTACGGTCACGGCGGCGCCGGGGTCACCCTCAGCTGGGGCTGCGCCGACGCCGCCGCCGAACTGGTGGGGTGACCGGGAATCCTCACCGGGTCGGTGCCGACGCCCGTCGAGCCGATGGGGCGAGGGCGGGCCCGGTGCCGGCGGCAGGCGCGAGGCCCGGCCGGGGGCGCCCTGCTCTGTCGCAGGCAGAGGGCCGTAGGAGGTCGAGAACCGTGCACCCCGGCGAACGAGCGCGGTCGGAGCACCCGTGGCCCGACGTGTTCGGCGGTCCGTTCCGGCCACGGCGGTGAGTCGCATTCGCTACGGTTGCGCGCTGAGACCGTCCCGCTTCCGTTCCCGCTCCCCAATGTCGTTCCTCCGGAGGAACCTTGGCCTCGATCACGCTCGACGCCGAGCGCCGCGTCCACGCCGACACCGGACGCGTCCGGGTCGCCGCCGTGGACGTGCTGCGCTCGCTCGGCTTCCAGATCACCTCGGAGATGGCCACCGTGGTGGAGGCCCGGCGCGGCTCCGCCGTCCGCTCGGCGATGCTCCTGCCCGACCAGGTGCCGCTGGCAGCCCGCCTCCACCTCGTGCCCGCCGACGGCGACCGCACCTCGGTCTCCCTGCACCTGACGGACCGGGCGGTCTCGGTGATCGCGCTGGGCGTGCAGGACCCCTATGTGGCAGCCTTCCAGACGGCGCTGCTCGCCCTCGACCGCGCACTCACCGGCCTCGACCCGGCGGCCGGAGCGGCCGGCTTCCCCCAGCCCCGGTGGTGGGCCCGCGCACCCCGGGCCGACAACCTGGCCCGGCACCACGAGACCGGCCAGCGGCTGATCGGCGGCGTCGCCGCCCGCGTCAACGAGCGGCTCTCCGGCGGGCGCCGCTCCACCGGCCCGTCCTTGTGGGAGGGCATCGACCGCATCGTCTTCCGCTCCCCGGCCGGCTTCCTCGCGATGGACATGGTCACCGCCCGCACCCTGCTGGCGATCCCGGTGATGATCGGCAGCCGTCCGGACGGCGTACCGTCCCAACTGGCCTCCGACATCGCACGGTTGGCGGCGGTGGTGGAAGGCCGCCTCGGCGCGGGCGGCCTCGGATCCGTGGAGGTGGCGGTCGCCGAGGAGGACCGCCCGGCCTTCGAGTTCCTGCACCGCCAGTTCGGCATCCGCTCGCGGCTGCCCGTCCGGACCCTCTGCACCTGCCGGGACTGCCGCCAGACCAAGGTGGTGAACCTGGACCTCAAACGGCTGCGGCAGCGCAAGAACCGCCTCAGGACGATCGCCTCCGTCGTGCAGACGACGTACGAGAACGACGGCGAACCCAACCCCTTCCTGATCTTCGGGTCGATCTTCCAGCAGTCCAAGATCGACCCCGACTTCGTCTGCGCACGCTGCGAGAGCACCGTCGCCGACGAGCAGCCGGTGACCTTCTGCCCACGCTGCGGCGACATGCGCACCGAGTCCGTCCTGGACACCTGCTCCGAGTGCGGCCACGACTTCGAGGCCCTCGCCGGGGACCAACCCGTCTGGGCCGGCACCCCGCCGCCCCCGCTCGCCCCGCCGACCCCGCCGCCGCCCGTCGCGCCCCCGCCGCCCGTCGCGCCCCCGATGCCCGCCGCGCCGCCCCGCCCGAGCTGCGGCATCTGCGGCGGCAGCTACCCGCTGCTCTGGTCCGTCCAGATCCTCGACGGCCCGAACCCGAGACCGCTCACCGTCTGCGCCACCACCTCGCGCTGCTCCCCGCCCTCCATCGCCCCACCGGCCCGGATCCGGACCTGAGGCCCACGCGGACGGGCCGCGGCTGGGCTCGC
>NZ_JBHVFE010000010.1:0-51795 GCF_042801945.1 Kitasatospora sp. NPDC057542 | reverse complement strand
GAGCACGACGGGGTGGGCGGCGGCCATGGCTGCTCGTACAGCAGCCAGCGCACAACAAGAACGGCCTCGGGGATTGCGGCCCCGAGGCCGTTGTCGGTCGCACCACCCACCAGCAGTAGACGAGAGGAACACGACCGTGGACACCATGATGGCACTCTCCGTCGACACCGCGGAGACCACCGGCACCGCCGACTTCGACGACCTGTACGGCCGTTACTCCACCGCGCTGCGCGTGGCCGCCGCCGAGCAGCTCGCCGAGATCAGCCCGGCCGCCGCCGACCTGGACGAGGACCTGGCCGACGCCGTTTGGGACGACGTCGCCGCTGGCCTCTACCCCACCGGCACCCGCGGCCTGGACGGCCTGCTGCTCATGCTGCGCGACAAGGTCCGCCGGGTCCGCGCCCGGGCGGCGGCCGCCACCAGCGCGATCCGCGAGGTCGTCATCGACCTGGACGACCTCGCCGACACCGCCCCGGTCACCGCGATCCCGACCGCCCGGCCGGTCCCGGCCGCGGTCTCCGCCGCCGTCGCCGCCCTCCGCACGCTCCCCCTGGCCGGCTGACCGCCATGGACGACCAGGCCGCGCAGCTGGAGCGCCAGGTCCAGGAACAGATCGCCCGACTCGAAGCCCAGGCCGCCGCCGAGCGGCAGCTCGCCGAGCAGCTGCGACAGCAGCAGGGAGGGTTCGCAGTGACCGTCACCGACTTCGTCGTCTGCCGCTCGTACGCCGGCGGCGGCACCCCCAAGCCCCCCACCCCGCCGGCCCCGCCCTCCCCCACCCCCGCCGGCGGTGGCCGGTGAGCAGCCCCGAGGACCAGGCCTGGACCCAGCGGCAGATGGACGAGCTGCTGCGCCGGGCCCGTGAGATGCACGCGAAGGCGAAGGCCAAGAAGGCCGGCGCCGGCCAGCAGCAGTAGCCCGACCACCAGCCACGACACGAGAGGGGACCGCCCGTGAGGACGACCGAGGAGTACGACGCCTGGCAGGCCGGGCTGGAGCAGATGAACCGCGCCTACGAGGAGGCCGACCAGGCCGAGTACGTGGCCTACATGGACGAGCTCGGCGCCCGCGACGTCGCGCGCTGGGCCGACCCGGTCCTGGAGCAGCCGGCCACCGACGGCGCGCTCCTGGAGCAGCGGCACGTCCTGCACGAGGCCGCCCACCCGGACCAGGTCGAGGCGCTGCGGCGCCTCGCCGCCCTGGCCTGACCACCCGTCGGTCGGTTGTCGTTCGCCGCCGCCCCGCCCCGGACCACCGGGCGCGGGGCGGAGACGTTCGACGGTGCCCGACGCACCGCCCCTTCCCCCCTATATAGGAGGACACCGTGAGCAAGCTGGACCAGATGGCCGCGTACTTCGGTGTGGAACACTCCCCCGACTCGCTGGCGCAGCTGCTGGAGCTGGGCCGCTGGCTGGAGGACCCGGCCCGGCGCCTCGCCTGGCGCACCGCCCGCAAGGCCCGTGAGGCGGCCGCGATCGACGCCGACCGCGCCTACGACGACGCCCGCCGGCCCAGTCAGCAGACCCCGGCCGCTCGGATCGCGGACCTGCACGAGCAGCTGGACCTGGCCCGGGGGCGTGCCGGCCTGCTCCTCCTGGTCGAGGAACTCGCTGAGCAGACCCGGCTGCGTGCCACCGCCACGGTGCTGCAGCCCGGCCACCAGCACGCGCCCGACCCGCAGAAGCTGCGCCTGCTAGCGACGCGAATCAGCACCGGCACCCAGCAGCTGCTAGCCGACCTGGAGGCCGACTTCGTCTACCCCGACGAGGTACACCGCAATGCGGAGGCCGCGCTCACCGAGCTCACCAGCCGCCGCCTGGCGGTCGAGGCCACCGGCGAGCCCGCCGTCCTGAGCGGCTGGGCCGAGGCGATCGAGTTCGCACTGGCCGTCGTCCAGACCGCCTCCACCCGCGCCTGACCGCCTCCACCCGCGCCTGACTGGCGCCGCCCGCTGCCGCCGGGCCACCACGGCCGGCGGCAGTCGACAGCGCCGCCCGCCCTTGACCGGGTGCTGCCGTTCGCCGTGACCCCGCGTCCAGCATCACCGGGCCCGGGGCGGCAGCGTCCCGCCGGCGCCAGACGCACCACCGTCCAGAACCTGAACCGGAGGAACCCGTGCTGACCATCATCAAGACCGGCACCACCACGAAGAAGGAGGCGAGCAGGTGACGGACAGCGTGTACGTGGCCCGCGAGCAGCAGGAAGAGCCGGCACCGGTCGAGCAGCGGATCGTGCTGGCGCGGTGGGAGAAGTGGCTGGCCGGCATCGGGGCTGCGCTGGCGGTCGGGGTGTCCACCATCGGCCTGGTCGCCTCCTACCAGGCGGTCGAGGCCAAGGCCGCGCTGCCGGTGAAGGAGGGCGGCTGGGGCTGGGAGGAGCCGTGGATGCTGCCGGTCGCGGTGGACCTGGCGATCCTCGCGTTCAGCATCGTCAACCTGCTGCTCGTCCGCTGGGAGCGGGAGGCCGCCTGGGTCAAGTGGGTGCCGCGCGCCCTGACCGGGCTGACCATCTGGCTGAACTGGCAGGCCGGCACCTCCGGCACCGCCGCCGCCGGACACGCCGGCCTCGCCGCCCTCTGGGTCGTCTTCAGCGAGATCGCCGCCCACCTGTACGCCGGCCACATCGGCCGCCTGCGCGGCCGCCAGCGCATGGAAGGCGTCCGCCCCTCCCGCTGGCTCCTCTCCCCCATTTCCACCGCCCGCATCGCCCGGCAGATGAAGCTGTGGGAGATCCGCTCCTATGAGACCGCGCTGCGCCTGAACCAGGAGCGGATCGTCTACCGCGAGCTGCTCACCCAGCGTCACGGCAAGAAGTGGCGGAAGGCGGCCTCACGGGAGGAGATGCTGCCCCTCACGCTCGCGCCGTACGGCATCACGGTCGAGGACGCGCTGAACGTTCCGTCGCAGCGGGCCGAGCAGGACGCGGTACGGAGCCACGAGGCCGAGGTACGGAACCGGGCGCTGGCCCTACGGATGCAGGAGGAGCAGGCTACGGAAGCCCTCCGCGCTGTCGAGCGGGAGGCGGACATCGCCGCCGCGAAGTCCGCCGCCGACGCCAAGCGCCTGCTCGCCGAGGCCGAGCGGAAGGCCGCCGCCGAGGAGGCCCGTACGGCCGCCGACGCGGTGGTACGGAAGCACGAACTGGCCCTGCAGGTCGCCACCGCGCAGGCCGACGCGGAGGCGGCGAAGGCCGCTGCCGAAGCCGAGGCTGCGGCCCTGAAGGCCACCGCGCAGGCCGAGGCCGACGCCGCCGAAATCCGCCGCAGCGCAGAGGAAGCGCAGCTCAAGGCCCGGATCGAGCGGGAGAAACTGGAGCGTCAGGCGGCCGAGGACGAGCGCCTGGCCAAGCTGGAGGCGACCCGGAAGACGGAGGCGGCCCAGGCCGAGATGGCCAAGGTTGCGGCCGCCCGCGACGCCGAGCTTGTCCGGCTGAACCAGCAGCGCGAGGAGGCCGCCCAGGCCGCCGCCGAGGCCGCCCGTAAGAAGGCCGTGGCCGAGAAGGAGAAGGCCGTAGCCGACCAGGAGGCAGCCGTAACCCGCGCGAAGGCGGCCGTGACCCAGGCCGAGGCCGAACGCCGCGAGGCCGAGGAGAAGCAGCGCGCGACCGCCGCCCAGGCCGAGTCGGCCCGGTTGGAGCAGGAGATGGCCGTAGCCCTGGAGGCCGCGGCCGTAGCCCACGAGAACGCCAGCCGTAGCCCGGCCGAACGCCAGGCCCTGGCCATCGCCGACATGATCGAGAAGTTCGGCGAAGAGGTCGTGACGCTCCGCTACATCGAGCGGGCATTCGGCATCACCGGCGGCACCCGCCAGGACCGCCGCGACCGCGCCCGGGAGATCGTCACCGCGCGCCGCACCCAGCAGGCCGGCCAGGACGGCGAGCCCCTCGCGGCCTGACCGTCCCTCAGCACCACCGGATCCCGGCCTCTGCGACGGCCACCAGGGCGCGGCTAACGCCCTGGTGGCCCGCGAAGGTGCCGAGGCACCGAGGCGCCAGCGGCGCCGAGCACCACCCTACGCCCGCCCGGGCTCGACTCGCCGAGAAACACATCCCATCACCCCAGGTCAGGCGGCTGTTCGCCCGTCCATCCCGCCTACGTGAGGAGTCCTTCGATGAGCGTCCTGGAGTACCTGATCGGCCTCGTGCTGGTCGCCCTGGTCGTCGCCGCGACCGTGGCCACCCCACTGTTCCTGGTCCACGCCCGCGAGCGCGACCACGGCCCCGCCTGCTGGTGGTGCCACCCCCGGCTGCGCCGCCGCTGACCGACCGTCCCACCCACCGAGATCCGGGCATCTCGGCTGGTCGCCGGGCCCCTCACGGGGCTTCCGGAGGCCGGCGAAGGCGTCCGGCCCCGGCGCCGAGCACCACCGCAGCGACCCGGACATCCGGCCGGAGCCCGGGTCGACCAACATCCCCCTGGAGGACCCGCATGTCCCAGAACAACAAGATCCCGTGGACCTCGGAGCACCTGCTCAAGCCGCAGGGCACCAACCTGTACGCCGCTCAGCAGCGCGAGCGGCTGCGGCAGATCGCCAACGAGGTCCAGGGGCTGCTGAGCGAGTACCGCGCGGCCCTGGAGAACATCCGAATCGACGGCGACAAGCCGCTGGAGCCGAAGATCCGCGCATTCCGTGCGACCCGGCCGATGGCCGCTCTGGAAAAGCACCTGCGCGACGCGGTGAACGCGTCCGGAAAGATCGACGCCTCCTACAACCGCTTCTACGTGGAACTCCCGAAGAAGCGTGAGGAGCGCGCGAAGGCGAAGGAGCTTCAGAAGGCCCACAAGGCCGGAATCAAGAACGGGCAGGGAATGCAGGCGGTGAACACGGCGGCGAGCCTGCACGGAATCGCCGCCGGATTCTCTGAGAACCGGAACGGAAACGGCGACGGAAACACCCAGGAGAAGCCCGCCTCGACGTTCCTGGATTTCCTGAAGGAGGCGTGAATCCGTGCCGCTCACACCGGGGCAGGCTGCCCACTGGAATCGGCGCATCGCGGCGACCGCGACGAATTCCGACCGTGCGCAGGCGCTGTGGGATCTGGCCCGCACGATGGCCGGCCGGGACGAGGCGGCGTGGGCGGACCTGGTGCGGATGCTCACGGCGTGGACGCAGGCCCGGGCCGGCTCCTGAGGGGCCGGGCGGCGGGGTGACTCTTCGCGCTCACCGAATCCGCCGCGATGCCGCGATCCGGGGTCTCCACGTGCGCGCACTGTGCGCGCACGCGAGGGGCCCCGGATTGGTGACTGACAGTGACGAACGATTGGAGGCGGCCGGATGGCCGACGACACCACGGGGACCGTGCTCGGCTTCCCCGGCCTGACCCTGCCGGGGGTCGTGGGCGAGGACGGCCCCGACGGCGGCCTGCCGACCCTGGCCCCGCTGACCACCGAATTCGGCCCGCCCGCGTCTCTGTCCGTTGCCGAAGGGCCCGCCCTCGGCGGGAATGCGGAAACCGCCGCTCACGGAATGGAGGCCGCCCCGGCGACCGGGCCCGGCTCGCTTGCCGGGGTCGCCTCGATGTCCACCGTGATGATGGCGGGAATCACGGTCGCCGCCCTGCGCGGCGCCTATCACGCGGTCGAATATCTGAAGGCCCGCGCGGAGCACCACAAGGCCGTCCGCGACCAGCAGAGCGCGGTCACGGGAAAAGCGAATACCGAACTTGAAAAGGCCCGTGCGGCCGCCCTCGCGGCGCAGCAGCGGGGGCGTGTGCAGTCCGGTCCGGAATTTGGCCGGACCGCCCGGAGTTCGGGTCTGAATTCCTCCCAGAATTCGGCCCGGCCGAATGGCTCGGCGCCTTCGACGTTCCGCTCCACCTCGCCCACCGGGCCGGTCGGTCCCCAGCCGAAGAAGCCCGATGCGGGCCGTGGAGGCGGCCAGGACGGCCGTCCCGGTGCTGCGGGCAGCACCGGGCCCGGTCGGGTCCGGGAGGCCCGCAGGGGGGCCCTGGAGGACTCCGGCCGAAAGCGCCGTCCGGAGGGCAATTCCGATGACCGGAAAGGCCGCCTGAACGGCGGCGGAAACGGCCCGTCGGACGCCGGCCGGGACCGCCCCGGGCGGCAGCCGGCCGGGGCGGACACGATCCGGGGAGCGGCCCGCCGGCGTGCCGCCGACCGGATCCTGAACGGTCCGAAAGACAAGCAGCCGGGCCCCGGCCCGAAGGACCCCGCCGACCGGAACAACAAGCCGGACCGGAAGGACCGCCCCGGGCGGCAGCCGGCCGGGCCGGACACGATCCGCGGCGCGGCCCGTCGCCGGGCCGCCGACCGGATCACCACCGGCACCTGGAAGCCCACCGGCGCCCACAGCGGCGACGGCGCCACCCCGACGACCATCCGCGGCGCGGTCCGCAAGCGGGCTGTCGACCGGATCCTCAACGGCAAGAAGACCAAGGACACGACGAAGACGGCGAAGGACGGTACGGCGGATACGTCGAAGCCGTCGGCGCCGAGTACCGAGCTTGCCGTGCGGCCCGGGGCGGCCGGAGGCGGGACGGACGAGACGGGCACCGCGTCGGCGGCGTCCGGCAGCCGCACCCGACGGGTGTTCACCCCGGGCGGGGAGACCGGCTCCAGGCCCTGGCGGGTGCGCAAGCCGGGCACCACCGCCCCGGGCAGCGCCGAGGACAAGAAACGCAAAAAGCGTCAGGCCAAGCAGGAGCAACGTACGCGCCGGGCCCGCGAACGGGCGCAGCGGGCGAGTACCCGCCGTGCCGAGAAGGCCCGGCCGTTCGGCGACGACGGATTCGACGAGGAGGACACGGACTGGTCGGGAAGGCATGAGGAGCGGCATTCGTGGCTCTGCGGGTGCGATGACTGCACCCGGCCCGGCGACAATTTCGGGCCGCCGCCGGGCTGGGTCCACAGCCCGGGCGTCAAGGTGCGCCGCGCCGACCGGCCCGACTCCGACGTGGACGCGCCCGCGATCGGCCGGGGCCAGGCCGCGCTTCCCCGTGCTCCCTACAACAGCCCGCACGTCCGGCCCGGAACCACCCGCCCGATCCCGATGCCCCCCGCTCCGCCCGCTCCTGGAGGACGACCCGTGACCATTCCCGTGCCCAGAGCGGCATCCGGAACCCAGTACCAGGGTGACTCGGAGCTGACGATCTACGACGTCATCGAGGCGGATGCCGACATGGCGGAGGAGATCCTGGCCGGCGCCGACGACGCGCGCGAGGCGGCGGAGGGCTGCGAGAAGCTGCTCGGCCGCCTGGAGGCCCTGCACGCCAAGGTCCTCGACCTCAAGGTGCCCGGCGTCCTGGAGGGCATGGTCGCCTCCCTCATCGAAAAGGCCGAGGAGGTCAAGGCGAAGGCCGACGCGGTCGCCGAGACCATTCCGGCCGCCGCCGAGGCCATCGCCGTCGCCGGGACCAACGCGGCCCGCCGCGACAAGCAGGTCGCCGACACCGTGCGCGACCTGGGCCACGCCGCGCCCGCCGAGCGCGACTACCACGACAAGTAGGAAGGGAGCACACACCGATGTCCGACCCCGACCTCGCGCCGGTCACCAGCAGCGCCCCGGCCACCGTCCACGACGCCCCCACCGACCGGCCCGCCCCCAGCGGCGCCGAGGCCTCCTCCACCACCGGCGGGGCGCTGGCCTTTGCCGGCGAGGTGATCCGCGACGCCGTCAGCTACGGCATCGTCGTCGCCCAGCTCGCCATCGCCGCGGTGCGCCTGGCCTACCTGTCCGAGAAGGTCACCGGCACCTACGAGTACGTCGAGGGCTGCGCCGAGTCGGTGCAGCGCCTCGCGGACCAGGCCGCCGGGATGAACGTCGACCGGGACACCGTTGCCGAGCACCGCGACGCCGCCGCCGTCATGCTCTCCGTCCTCGCCGAGGCCCAGGCCATGGCCACCGCCACCGCCGAGCTCTCCACCCTGTTCCAGCAGACCGCCGACGCGCACGAGGCCGACTACGGGCCGGTCGACGACGCGATCGCCGCCAAGGAAGGCGAGCTGGCCGACCGCGAGTTCTACGCCAACCGCTGACCCCCTTGGGGCGGCCGGTGCCGCCCCGACGGGCCGGGCCGGCCGCCCCTTCGCAACCCCACGAACCCCCGCCGCTTCCCCGGCGGCACCCGCGAAGGAGCCCCACGTTGATGTCCCTCGGCCCGCTGCGCGGGCGCATCGCCGTCGCCCGCGGCTACGCCGGCCGCACCGCCACCCTCGCCGGCACGGCAGGACTTGCGGCCGGCGCGCTCACTGACGCTCCCCTGCCCTTCATCGTCACGCTCAGCAGCGCCGGGGCCGCCACCGCCTGGGGCCTGATCTGGTCCGCGACCCTACCCAAGGGCCGCATCCGCGACGCCGCCACCGCCCTCTACCTCGTGGCCCCCGTCAGCGCGGCCGGACTGCTCGTCACCGAGCGCCTGGTCCACGGCCTGCACTGGTGGGAGCTCGCACTGGACGCCGCGTGGGCGGCGGCTACCTGGAAGGTCCGCCCGGCCCGCATGGCCCGTGTCCTGGCCGGCCGTGAGCGCTCCCTCACCCCCGAGGCCGTCCAGCAGGTCCAGGAACAGCAGGCCGCCGCCCTCGTCCCGGCCGGCTCCACTCACCCGATGTCCATCTGGTGGGCGCAGCGGGTCGCCGTCGAGGGCGGCGTCGCCCCCGGCACCGTGCTGACCGACGTCGAGCGCACCGGCGAGAAGGGGATGTCCGGGCTGATCCGCGCCACCGTCCCGGGCACGCCGGTGCCCACGATCTCCATCACCGCCCTGTCCGCGCTCCTGGACTGGGACGAGGAGGAGATCAGCGTCGCGAAGGTCGCCGGCCGCGGCGCCGGGGTGCGGCGCCTGACCGTGGGCACAGCCGACCAGGCCGTGGACCCCTACACGCACTGGATCAAGAACATCGCGCCCAAGGGCATGCCCGGCACGGTCATCACCGGCGTGCGCATCATCGACACCGACACGAAGGAACTGCACTGACGTGGGCCTCGTCTACGAGCTGACCGTCCAGGCCCCGCCCGGCGACGTCATCGGCTACGACATGGCCCGCCTCGCCGACGCCATGGACATCAAGGACCCCGCCCGCCTCGCCGTCGAGACCCACGGCAGCAAGGGCCTGGTCACCATCTACCCCGAAGACCCACTCGCCGACGTCCTCCTGCCCGACCCCGAGCACCTGGCCATGGACTCCACCGGCCGGATCTGGGTCGGCCGTCACCACAACGGACGCCGCACCCGGCTGCGCCTGTACGACCCGAAGGCCGGCAGCGCGCAGCGGATGCTGTTGTTCGGGACCACCGGCGCCGGCAAGTCCACCGGCGGGCAGATCATCCTTGCCGGGATGAAGCGCTCCGGGGTCGGCGTGTTCTACGCCGACCTCAAGGGCGGTCAGTCCGCCCCGGAGGCGCGTGGCAACGTCGACTGGGCGGTCTACACGCAGGAAGGCGCCATCGCCCAGCTGCGGACCTTCTGGAACGTCATGAAGGCCCGCGAGATCAGGTACGCGGCGGCCGGGCGCTCCAAGTTCCTGATGGACCGCCCGGACCCGCTGATGTACCAGGTGGTGGACGAGGCGAACCGGCTGCTGGAGAAGGGCGCCCCGTACCGCGACGAGGCGACGTTCTACATCAAGGACATCGGCCGCACCGGCCGCTCGCTGGGGATGGGTATCGGCCTGTTCGCCCAGGCGGGCCACCTGGAGGAGCTCGGCGGCTCCGACACCCTGCGCTCCATGCTCAAGGAGGGCGAGGTGATCCTGCTGCGCTGGACCTCGAATCTGATGCGCCAGCTCGTCAGCGACGGCCTGCTCCCGGCTGGGCAGAAGCTCGCGGCGATCCCCAAGTACGCCGGCGCCGTCGAGCTCGTGTCGCAGTTCGACGACACCGAGGCGGACGAGGACCGGCCCGGCACCCAGGGCAGCGGCTACCACCTCTCCGGCCTGCACCCCACCGCCCGCATGCGCTTCTTCAAGGTCGGCTCCGAGGTGCCGACCGAAGGCCTGGACCCCGAGATGCTCGCCCTGTACGGCGACGGCCCGCACGCCGTCCTGGAGAAGGACTCCTGGGAGGACGCGGGCGAGGCCTACACCGGGAAGCTGGACGGGATGGAGGCCTACCAGGCCGCGTGCCCGGAGAAGTTCGAGGAACCCGAGGCCAGCGGTGGCGGTGGCGGCCGGGGCCGGGGCGGCACCGGCGGAAACCGGGGCGGAGGCCGGGGCGCGCGCACCGCGCCAGTCCCCGCCATCCCCGCCTCCGCCCCCGAGCCGCGGACCGCCTCCCGCCTCAACCTCACCGACCGCGTCCTGGCCGTCCTGGAGAACACCGACGGCGAGGACCTGGACGACCTGGAAATCCTCGCCGCCGTCAACGCCGACGGCGGCCGCAAGATCAGCCTCGGCGGCGTCCGCAACGCTCTCACGGGCCTGCGCGGCTGACGACGAGGACCGGCGACGGTCAGTCGAAGGAGAAGTTCTCTGCGTCGCATTCCCAGCAGAACCACGACTCGGGGATCTCCACGACATCGCAGCAGTCGCAGCCCTCGCCATGCACACGGTTGTCCGCACCGCAGTTCCAACAGCTGTAGTGCACGTGCGCCATCGCGCCCCCTCGTCTCCAAGCCCCGCACCGCCCGGTGCGGGGCGCAGCCCGAACCTGACGTACCACCAGGCCTGGCCAGCAAACACCCGATCCGGCCCGCCTGTCCGCCCAACCCACCAACGACCCGCCAGGAGCAGCCGTGGCCGTCACCGTCTCCCTCGCCGTCCTCCTCGGCATCATCACCGCCGTCCTCTACCGGAGCCGCGCGGTCGGCTTCTGGCCCGCCCTGGCCCTCGTGCTGTTCGGCTTCACCCTCGCCTCCACCGGCGCCGGCCCCACCGTCAACCAGCTGCTCACCAACCTGGTCACCGCGCTCAGCAACGCCGCCTCCTGACCCGCCACCCTTCCGGAAGGACCCGCCCATGAACCCCAGCCGCCCCGCTCGTCCCGCGCGCCTGCGCATCTCCGGCCAGGTCAGCACCGTCGACCTGCTCCTCGCCGAGGCCTCCCTCGACCCGCGCATGCGGTTCCAGCCCTGCACGGGCACCTTCGAGGACGCCGGCACCGCGCTCGCCGCCCACCAGGCCCTGATGGACCCGCGCTCCCGCAGGGCGCTGCCCGCCGCGCCCCGGCGCTCCGAGCTGCCGCCCGGCCCGACCCGCGCCGACGTGGTCGTCCTGGACGAGGCCGCGTACCTGCTCGGGCAGTCGCGCAGCGGCAAGCAGTCCCCGGAGACGGCCCGCCTGATCCGCGAGCTCATCGCCCTCGGCCGCACCACCCGGATCCACGGCTGACCACCAGCCACCCGCACCCGGCCTCTCCGGGGGCCGCCGGACCCGCCCACCCCCGCGGCGCGGACCCGGCGGCCCCAGAAGGCGCCCGGCGCCCCCAGACCCCAGCAAGCTCTTCCCCGCCACCCCTTGGAGGACCCCGTGGACAGCACCCACACCCGCCCCACCGCCACCGCCGCCGACACGGCGGTCGACCTCAACGCCTACCTCCTCCAGGAAGGCTTCGTCCCGGCCTCGCTCGACGGCCAGGTCGTCGCCGTCCCGCTCCAGCCCTCCCCCACCACCCCGGCCCTGATCCCCGCCCTGGTCGACGGCAAGGTCATCGCCGTCCCCGTGCACAACCCGCTCGCCGCCGCCACGGAGGCCGCCGCCGCGCAGCCGCAGCCCGCCCCGGCCCCGGCCGCCCAGGCGCAGCCGGCCGCAGACCCGGGCCTGCCACTGGCCCTCCGTCAGGGCATTCTCTACGGCTGCGCCGGCGCGCTCGCCGTTGGCGGCCTGACGTGGATGGTCGGCGCCGGGGTCGGCGAGGTCGCCCCGTACGCGGATCAGATCGGCAGGGTGCTGATGTGGGCGGCCGCCACCGTGGCCGCCGTGGTGATCGGCGTCGCCGCACTGCTCGGCAAGCTCCGCACCATCGCCACCGGGGCAGGCGCCGGGGCGTCCGCGACCGCCAGCGGCGACGGCTCGAACGCGACCGGCACCGTGCTGGCCCTGGTCCACCGCACCCACCAGACCCACATCGGCAAGCAGACCGCGTGGGGCCGCGGCGGCATCACCAACAACAACGGCTGACCGGCCGACCGGCCTCGCCCCCGGCCACGCCCGCCCACCTCGCCGAACGCCGGCCGGGTGGGCGGCCGCGCTTCCGGGGCCGGGACCGGCCGACCGGCCCGCACCACCCGACCACACCGGAACGGAGAGCAGCAGCGTGCGCGCGATCGACCTCGACCCCGACGGCCGCCACCACGGCGGCCTGCCCACCTACCCCTGGAAGTTCGGGCCCGAGGGCCTGGCCACCCGCCGCCAGCTGCGCGCCATGGGCCTGCGCCCGGCGGCCCAGGAGCCCGCCGCCCAGGTGGTCTGCCGCCGCGGCCGCCGCCACGGCTACCTCTACCGGATCGACGCCGCCAAGCCCGTGCGGTCGATGACGCCGGGCCGGGCCGCCGCCCTGGACCGGGCGATGGCCGCCCGCCAGACCTGCCCCCTGTGTCTCGTCCGCTACGACGCCTGCCTCCCGCTCAAGACCCTCGGCTCCTGCCTGCCGTGCTCGGAGCTGTCCGACGACGAGCGCGACCAGCTCGCCGCCCTCACCGCTGCCTGACCCACCACCACCGTCACCGTCACTGGAGGACACCTTGAAGCTCCGCGTCTTCGCCAACATGCTCGCCGAGGCCGTCGCCTTCGCCGCCCGCGCCCTGCCCACCCGCGCCCCCGTCCCGGTCCTGGCCGGCATCCTGCTGCGCACCGACGAGCGCGGCCTGCACCTGGCCGCGTTCGACTACGAGACCGCGGCGACCACCCGCGTGGACGCGGAGATCGCCGACGACGGCACCGCGCTGGTCTCCGGCCGCCTCCTCAACGAGATCTGCAAGACCCTGCCGAAGGCGGCCGAGGTCGACATCGAGCTGTCCGGCTCCCGCCTGCTCGTCACCTCCGGCTCGGCGAAGTTCACCCTGCCCACCCTGCCGGCCGAGGAGTACCCGCAGCTGCCCGGCGTACCGGACACCGTGCTCACCGTCCAGGCCGACGCCCTCGCCGACGCCGTCGCCCAGGTCGCCGTCGCCGCCTCCACCGAGGAGAGCCTGCCGGTGCTGACCGCCATGCAGCTGCTCCTCGAGGACGACCGGATCACCCTGGCCGCCACCGACCGCTACCGCTTCGCCGTACGTGAGCTGACCGTCCAGCCCACCGGCACCCTCCCGGCCGTGACGCCCAAGACCGGCAAGAAGAAGGACAAGGCCGACGACGGCGCCGTCCTGATCCCGGCGAAGTTCCTCGCCGAGGCCACCCGCGCGATGACCGGCGAGCACCCGGTCGCCGTTGGCTGGTCGGACGGCCAGCTCACCCTCACCACCGCCGGCAGCAGCATCGGCACCCGGCTCATCGACGGCGACTTCCCGCGCCACCGCGGCGTGTTCCCCATCCCCGCCGACGCCGAGCTGACCGTCACCGTCCCCACCGACGAGGCGCTGGCAGCGCTCAAGCGCGTCGCCCTGGTCGCCTCCGACAAGACCCCGGTCCGCCTGACCGTCACCGACGACGGCAGGCAGCTGCTCCTGGAGGCCGGGCACGGCGACGACGCCCACGCCGTGGACCGCATCCCCTGCAACACCACCGGCCACCTCGACGGCGGCACGATCGCGTTCAACCCCGGCTACCTCGCCGACGCCCTCAAGGCGCTCGCCGCGCCCGAGGCCCGCCTGCACGCCACCTCGGCCACCAAGCCCGCCCTGCTCACCGGGCACTCCGGCGAACTCGCCGACACCGACTACCAGCACCTGCTGATGCCGATCCGCCTCAACGGCTGACCCCGCATCACCCCACCCGCCCCGCACCGCCGGGGCGGGCCCCGGCACCATCCCGGCACACCACACGCGAACAAGGAGCAGCACCCCGTGACCCAGCACACCGAGCCCACCGCCCCCCAGGAGCAGCCGAACGTCAGCGTCCGCGAGTCGGCCCGGCGCCGGGTCCGTATCCTGACCGCACCCGGCGGCTGGCTCGACCGGCGCCGCCGCGAACTCGCCGCCGGCCTGGACGACTTCTCCGGCGCCGAACCGTGGGTACGCGCCCTGGCCTACCTGATCGCGATCGCCCTCGCCATCCTGGTGCTCGGCACCGTCGGCGGCATCCTGTTCAACGCCGCCGGCGCCGTGATCGGCGCCGTGCACCTGCCACAGGACCTGCCCGCCGGCGGCGACGGCCTGCGCGTCGCCGTCACCGGCCCCATCCACGCCTACCTCATCGCCCACCAGGCCTACCCGCTCACCGCGGCCGCCGCCTACGGCGTGTGGAAGACGCTGGGCCTGGTCGCCGCGCTGGTCGCCTTCATCACCAAGGGCGCCATCGCGCGCGCCAGCTGGACGGCCTGGTCCTGCGCCACCCTCGCCATGGTCTGGTCCGCCGCCCCCGAGGCCGGGCGCCCGGTCGCCGTCGGCCTGACCGCCGCGGCCATCGCGATCGTCTCCCTGTTCGCCCTTCGCGGCCTGACCTTCTCGCTGCGCCCGATGGTGATCAACCGCACCGACGTGCAGCCGCAGATCACCATCCAGGCCCCGGAGCCCAAGACGGCCCGCCCCCGGCCGGCCGTCCCGGCGCCCACCTCGCTCTTCGACCAGCGCTGATCCTCCCGGGCGGGCCGGTGCACCGAGCACAGGCCCGCCCGCTCCGCACCGTTCACCGCGCAGTCGACCGAGAGGCACCCGCCGTGGCCCTGGCCATATCCCGCGACGCGCAGATCGCGGCCCTGTACGAGAAGCTCTACCACCGCTCGGCGATCCTGTCCGGCCTCACCCCCGGCAGCAAAGCCCACACCGGGATCCAGGCCGAATGCGACGCCATCCACGCCGAGATACGGCGCCTGGAGTCCACCACCAGCATCTCGCCGAAGGCCGTCCTCATCGGGCTGGCCGTGATCCTGCTGCTCATCTGGAGCGCCGTCCACTGACGTCCGGGCGCTGGCGCTGCCCACCACCGCGCCCGCCGCCCCCGCCATCCAGGCCGGGACGGCGGGCGCGGTGGTGCGCGGCGCGGCCGCCCGGTCGGCACCCCGAAGGAGGACCCCGTGACCACCGACACCACCCCGTCCATCCCGGCCGCCACCGCCTACGAGCCGTTCGCCCGACCCGACCGCAGCTACCGCCCGGAAAGCGCCCTGCCCGAGGCCACCGACTGGGAGCTGGCCCGCATCGCGCTCGACCGGCGCAGCTCCGCCGCCTACGCCGACGACCCGCACGCCGACGAGGCCCGGCGGATCGGTGAGGAGTTCACCGCCGAGGAAGCCGCACGGGTCGACGTCTTCCTCGCGGCGGGCATCCAGGACGTCCACCGCCTGGACGCCATCGCCGCCGGCCAGGCACTCACCGGCGAGGACCGCGCCTGGCTGTTCGGCCAGCTGCGTCTCGCCTGGCACCGCCTGGACCGCCTGCACGACTGCCTCGACCACTCCGGCAGCCTCCTGACCAACACCTACGCCGCGAGCAGCGTCGACTACGTCCGCTGGTCCCGGAAGCCGCAGGCCTTCTCGCCCCTGCGCGGCGGCCGCCCCGGCCGCCCGACCACCGCCGGCTGACCAGAGACACGAACCCCACGCACGAACGAAGGAGAAGGATGAACAGCACCCTGTCCGCGGAGGAGCAGCTGGCGCTCGCCGTCGAGTTCCGCGTCCCGATCCCCCAGGGCCCGGTCGGCGGATACGGCGAGGTCGTCGTGCGCCGCGACGAGACCGGCACCGGCTGGGCGGTGACCGACGGTGCCCTGGTCGGCCTGCGGGCCTGGACCGAGGGTGAGAACGGCGGCTGGCGGCCCGTCTGGGACATCGGCCGCGCCGCCGCCTACAAGCACACCCGCGAGGAGGCGCTGGCTCTTGCTGACCGGGTCGCCGAGTGCGAGGCCGTCAACCACCAGGTGCTGCTCGGTGTGATCGCCGACCCCCTCGGCCACGCCGTTCGCACCCGGCAGTACACGATCACCTGCCCGCGCTGCCAGACGCCCGGTGCCGAGGAGTACGGCGAGCCGGCCTGGAACAGCGACGACTTCGCGGACTGTGCCCGCTGTCGCTCCTGCGGGATCGAATGGGCCCTCGACCCCGGGGCCGACGCCTCCTGCACCACCTGCGGCGGCAGCGGCATCCCCGGTGCCGGGTCCATCCGCACGCGCACCCCCAGCGGCTGGCAGTCCGTCCCGAAGTGCGAGTGCCACGAGTCCGGGCGCTGACCCTGCCCACCACCGCGCCCCGCCCCTGGTGCCAGACAGCGGGCGGGGCCCGGTGGTGCGCGAGGACCGGCCCCAACTCCGGGAATGCATACTCTGGACATGCATAGTCGGAGTCTGCATACTTGGTTGGGCGGGAACCACTCCCGCCCAACCGGGAAGGAACTGCCATGGGCATCTACTGGGGCGAGAGCACCGGACACCGCAGCTGCCTCACCACCCAGCGCCTCGCCCGCAGGCTGCGGTGGGCCCGCATCGGCGACAGCGCCACCATCCGCACGTTCCTCACCGCCCTGGACGGCGACTACCGCGGTGAACTCGTCCTCACCGCGGACCAGGCCCAGCAGATCATGTTCGCGCTGCGCTGGGCCGCGGACCGGATGCGCTGGTTCGCCCTCCCCGGCTGGGCCCGCCTGGCCCGGATCCTGGCCAACGACGCCGAGCGCGCCTGGCGCAGCGGCGGCTGGACCATCGAGTGACCTCCGCGAGGCCCGCTCCGGCCGCACACAGGGCAGACTGCGAGTCTGCATTCTCCGTGAATGCAGACCAGCAGCCGCCCGCACGCCAGGAGCCCGCCATGCCCCGTCCTGACCAGACCACCCGTACCGAGGGCCGCGCCCACATCGCCGCGCTCAAGAAGAGGCGCGACAAGATCCACGCCGATGCCGAGAAGGCAAAGACCGACGCGGACGCCGAGATGTGGGCCGCCATCGCGGAGCTGATCCGCACCGGCCAGGTCCTCCAGGCCGACGCCGCCGCCGAGACCGGCTTCACCCGCGACCACGTTCTCAAGCAGACCAAGCGCTACAGCTCCGGCGGCTGACCGGCCGCCAGCGCGCCCCCGGCACCGGCCGGCGAGGGTTCACGACCCAGGCGCGCACCATCCGGGACACCGCGTCCCGGAGCAGCTCGGGGAGGGAAACCCGATGAGCAGCACCACCACCAGCACCGTGTGGACCGCCGCCTGGCCCGAGAACGTCCTCGCCCGCTACCTCACCGTCGGCGGCGCCCACGTCGACCTGATGAGCGTCCGCTTCCGCACCAGGTTCCTCCCGAAGGGCCGCCCCTACGTCGGCGACACCTACCACGAGGTCGACGGCTTCACCTGGAAGTGCAACGGCTGCGGCACCACCGGCAGCGTCGGCGTCTACGGCGACCCCTACCTGCCGAACGAGCGCCAGGACGCCCACCTGGACGCCAACGCCCACGCCAACGAATGCCGCTCGATGCCCAAGCCCACCAGCTGACCCGCCAGCGCGTCCCCGGCACCCGGCCGGCGCGGGCTCACGACCCGGACGCGCACCACCCCCTTCCGGCACCACCGGCCGCGCACCCGACGGCCGGTCACCCCACCGCGCCCGAGCGCGGACCCCTCTGCAGCCCGCCCGTGGCACCCGCACGCCTGCCCAGACGGCGGGCGCCCAGCCCACACCCACACCACAACCACCCGGAGGAATCCGTGACCGCCACCGACCGCGCCGCCCGCTTCGCCACCTCCTACGCCCTCCTGCGGGCCGCCGGAGCGATCGGTGACATGTGGGTCCAGACGGACACCTGCGCCCGGATCAAGGGCGCCACCGACACCAACCCCGTCGTCGACCGCGACGAGGAGACCGGCACCGAGACCGTGCACGGAACCCGCGAGGGCCAGCTCGCCTGTGCCCACCACTGCCTGACTTACTCGGCCACGCAGGCCGGCGCCCTTCTGATCGGCTCGCGCCTGCTGGGCCTGCGCTTGAGGCCCGGCCGCGTCGCCGCCGCGCTGGCCCTGTCCTTCGCGACCCACTACATCGCGGACAGGCGCCAGCCCTTGGCCCGCCTGGCCAACGCCACCGGCAAGGGCGCCTTCTACGAGCGCCTGGCCCCGGTGTGCGGGTCCTTCGAGCTCGACCAGGCCTGGCACCACGGCTGGGAAACCGCAGCCGCCCTGCTCCTGGCCCGCTGACCGCGCCGGGCGCCCACGCTGCCCACCACGACGCTCCGCCCCCGGCCACCCAAGCCGGACGGTCGCAGCGCTGTGGTGCGCGGCGCGGCCGTCCGGCCGGACCCAACGCCGAGAAGGGAACCGATCACCGTGTCGGTCTCGAACTGCGCCTTCTGCGCCATCGTCAAGGGCCAGGCGCCCGCCGACGTCGTCCGCGAGTGGAGCGACGCCATCGCGATCCGCCCGCGCAGCGGCGGTGTCGCCGACGGGCACCTGCTGGTGATCCCCCGCCAGCACGTGGCGGACGTCGGCACCGACCCGCTCGTCTCCGCGGCCACCATGGCGCGCGCCGCCGAACTCGCCGCCGACCTGCCCGCCGCCAACGTCCTCACGAGCCGAGGCGCCGTGGCCACGCAGACGGTCTTCCACCTGCACCTACACGTCGTCCCCCGCACCGACGGGGACGGCCTGCCCCTGCCCTGGACCCCGCAGCACGCCGCCCGGAACGGAGCCACCGCGTGAACCTCCACCTCGTCATGGCCCGCGAGCCCCTGCCCACCCACGGCCCGTCCGTGTTCCTTGCCGGACCCACCCCCAGGCTCGGCGGCCCCGTCGACTCCTGGAGGCCGGCCGCCTACGCGGAGCTGGGCGCCCAATGGACCGGCCCCGGCCCGCTGACCGTGCTCTCCCCCGAGTCCCGGGGCGGTCGCCGCGCCGCGCACTACGACGACCAGGTCGACTGGGAGACCGCCGCCCGGGCCAGTGCCGACGCGATCCTCTTCTGGATCCCCCGCGACCTCGAGCACATGCCCGGCTTCACCACCAACGTCGAGTTCGGGTTGGACATCCCGACCGGCCGCGTGGTCCTCGGCTGCCCGCCCGACTGCGCCGCCCCCGAGCGCAACTGCTACCTGATCTGGGTCGCACACCGCCACGGCGCCCCCGTGCGCGACACCCTCAGCGACACCGTCGCCGCCGCACTCGCCCTCGCCTCCAGCCGCACGCCCGGCCAGGCCACCACTTGCCAGCCCGGCCCCGCCGACAACCCGGTGCCCGACGACCCCACCGGCGCCTGGCTCTGACCACCCACCACACCACCCGGAGGCCCCCGCGATGACGACCACCACCCCCGCCGCCGCCCGCTCCCGCGCCCTCGCCCCGGTCCAGCCCGGCGACCTGGTCGCCATGATCGGGTGTGCGGCCAGCGGCAAGTCCTCGGCCCTGCACACCGTCCCGCCCCACCAGATCGTCAGCCTGGACACCCTGCGCGCGATCGTCTCCGAGCCCGGCGACCAGGACGCCACCGCCGACGCCGTCCTGCTCCAGCACCACATCCTCCTGAACCGGGCGCGCCGGGGCGTCACCACCTACGTGGACAACACCTCGGTCGAGGCGCAGCACCGGCTCCAGCTGGTCGAGCTGGCCCACCAGCACGGCCGCCGCGCCGTCGCGATCCTGGTCGACGCCCCACTTGCCGAATGCCTCGCCCGGAACGCGGCGCGCCCGCCGCAGCAGCGGGTACCGGAGGACGCGCTCCGCTGGCAGCACCGCATGGCCCGCTCAGTCCGCGAGCTCCTCCCCCGCGAAGGCTGGGACGAGATCCGCCACCTGCGCACCGCCTGACCGGACCACCACGCCGCCCACCACCACGCCCCGCCCACCGGCCAGCCAGGCCCGGGCGGCCGGGCGCCGTGGTGCGCGGCGCGGCCGCCCGGCCCAACCCCGCACCCCCTCGGAGGCACCTGATGACCGAGCAGACGACCCGCGCCCGCCTGCTGAGCAACGCCCTCGACACCGCCGACAACATCGCCATCGCCGCTGCGGCCGCCGCCGCCGGCCTCACCACCTACCGCACCCTCGCCGCCCGCCCGTCCGAGACCCGCTTCACCCTCGCCGTGGCCGCCGCCGGCCTCGCCGCCTGCCTCGCCGACCAGGCCACCACCCAGCTCCGCCGACCGCTGCGCCACCGCCTCGGCATCCCCGCCTACGGCTACGCCCCCGCCCCCGCTGTCGCCGCTGTGCCCGCCCCGGCGCCCTCGCTGGAGCAGCTCGCCGAGGAGGTCGCTGCCGACGCCGCACACCGCGCGGCCACCGGAGCCCACGGCCTCGACCGCAGCGGCGGCAGCCTGACCGAGGCCGCCAACTGGGCCGGCGCGGAGGACGGCACCGCGACGTGCGAGCTGCCCGGCGGCGCGCACCTGCTGTGCGTCCCCTCCCCCGCCGACCAGCACGGCTACAGCACCCGCACCTACCTGCTCGTGCGCGACGGCGAGCACCAGATCCAGGTGAGCAGCATCAGCGAGCTGGTCGCGCTCCTGGACAGCCCCACGGCCGACGCGGCGCAGCCCGCCGCCGACGAGGACCAGGCCGACGACCCGTGGGCCACCCTCGGCGAGGAACTCGCCATCGCCGAGCTTTGCCCCGCCGAACCGCTCGACGGCGAGGACCAGGACGACGAGGACGACAAGGACGCCAACCGCGACCAGGAGGCCGAGGCCCACGCGGCCGGCCTCCTGTAGTTCGACAGCAGCCCTCGGCAGCGGGCCGGCCTCCACCAAGGACCGGCCTGCCGCTCCCTCCCCCACCCCGCCGCTCAGATCAGGGAGACCACAGCCATGGCCCGTACCGCCACCTGCCGCACCGCCCCGGCCGCCGACCACAAGCCGGTCCTGATCGCCCTCCCCACCGTCTTCGCCGACCCGTACGCCGGACCCGCCGGCCGCCGCCACTACACCTGCACGCCCTGCGAGACCTCCTGGGCCGGCGGAGAACAGGACTGCTTCAACTGCGGAAGGCCAGCCACCAGCGAGCACCCCAACATCACCGCCGCCCTCCAGCTCCTCCTGCACCGCCCCGCCGCCAGCCACGCCTGACCACCCGCCAGCACCCCGGCCCGACCCTCGCACCCCAGCGGACCAAGCCGACCCGTCGAAGGAGACACACCATGACGATCACGCCGATCCCCCGCCGCGGCCTCTACACCACCAACCCCGACGAGCGGCTGCGCCCTGGCACCCCGGACAAAGCCTGGGAGCTGTGGCTCACCGGCCCGGACAACCTGCTGGAGATGCCCGACCTCGCCACCGCGCTGATGGCCGCCGCCGAGCACAACGCCCTGGCCGCCGACCTCGACGACGGCTCCCCGCTCCAGCCCGTCAGCTACGCCCTGGTCCTCCACCACGGCTACGCCTGGCGCCGCCAGGGCGCGGCCCGCTCGGGCGCCGGCATCGCCGTCCCCTCGCTGTGCTGGACCGCCAAGTGCAGCATCTGCGGCGACGTCGTCGAGGACGAGTTCATCCCCCACCACGACACCCCCGAGAGCGCTGCCGACGACGCCGTCGGCAGCCGCGAATGGGACGAGCTCCCCGACGGGCGACTGGTCTGCGACCGCACCGACGACGCCCACGACAACGCCCGCGCCCAGGCCCACACCGAGGACACCCCCGAGCAGCCGGACGAAAACCAGCTCCCCCTCCTGTAGACCCCAGCCCACCCGACGGAGGACCACATGCACCGACCCGTCATCACCCCCCGCCCCGACAGCCCCGCCAGCCAGGCCGTGGGCCTAGACCTGGACGGCACGCTTGCCGACGCCTCGGCCGGATGGATGGGCGGCCAGATCGGCCTGCCCCAGCCCGGCGCCATGGACGCGCTGCGCCTCCTCGCGCGCCACCGCGCCGTGTTCGTTTTCACCGCGAGGCCGAGGATCTGGCTGCCTGAGGTCGCCGACTGGATCACCTGGTACTCGGGCATCCCGGCGTTTGTCGACCCGTCGCCGGAGCGGGCGTACTGGCAGGTCGTGGGCGGCCCCATCCTGGTCACCAGCACCAAGCTGGGCGCGGCCGTGTACGTGGACGACCGCGCGGTCCACCACGCCGGCAACTGGACCGACACCCTCGCCACCGTCAGCCGTGCGATCGGCCTGGACCGCGCTGGCGTTCTCGTCCCGGCCTGATCACCAGCACAGTGAAGGGCTCGCCTCCCTCGGCTTCTTCGCCGGAGGAGGCGGGCCTTTTTGCGTTTCTGGAGAGATGCAGACGGGCTCATGAGCAGCTTGTCCCTGGCGCTGGGCCGAAGGTGCTGATCGGGCTGGCAGTGCGATGGACACGGCCCGGTATTACCCGGTAATAGCCGAGCCGGCATAGCGGGTTGGGGCCGCTGGTGCGATTGAGCATGCCCCCATACGCGGCCGAGGCAGGTAGCTACGATCAACTCGGCTTGGAAGCCCCTCCTGCGGACCCCCCAGGTCGGATGAGGCCGAACATGAAGGTGGCGGTGGTCCGCCCCGAACTGGGTCGGACCACCGCCACCTATTACCCGGTAATAGGGGAGAGGCGCTGAGGCCTCAGATTGCGGGACTCAGTCCCGCAGGTTCTCGATGAGAGCCTCCGCGAGAGCGTAGGCCTCTCGCTTGTCGAGGACCTCCGTGATCGCGGTCGCGAAGGCCGTGACGTCATGCCAGTCGACGTCGAGCGGGTCGGGAGAAGCGAGAGGCTCGCGAGGCTCGGGCAAAGTTGCCGAAGCCAGAGCGGTGGCAGGTGCGGAGACCTGCTGAGCACCGACGGCCGCAGGAGCCTCGTCATCCATTACCGGGTAATAGCCCTCGGCCGGTGAGGTCGTGCTGGGCTTCGCGGAAGGCCGCGGGAGCTGGGCTGCCCCGGCAGGCTCAGCGGCCCGCGGTTGGGGCGTCGACGGGCTGGGCCCCGCCGACTTGTTCTGCGGCGCATTGTCGACGCGGTCCTCGACCGGATTCACACTGGCCGAGTACGCGGCCAGTTGGTTGTCCTTCGGCTGTGCAACGAACGCGCGAGCCGCCTTCAGTCCAAGCTCGCCAGACGCCACCTTTGCCTGGAGCTCAGGAACGAGGTTCAGCAGGGCGATGCGCTGGGACACGAACCCCTGGGTCTTCCCGATGCCCTTGGCGGCCTTGGTCTGGGCCATTCCGCGGCCCTTCGGCGGCGGATCGGTGAGGATTCGCAGCGCCTCGGCCTCCTGGATCGGGTTCAACGCAACCCGAAGCAGATTCTCGGCAACGGCCCACACCAGCGGGTCGGGTGCGGCCTCGTCGTTCACGTAGGCCGGGACTTCCCGCAGCCCGGCACGCACGGCTGCGGCGAGGCGCCGGTGACCCGCGACAACGACGTACAGACGGCCGCCGACCTGCGGCGCGTACTCCGGGTTGTGCTTGAGGAACGCCGATGCGCTGCACAGCGTCAGGGGCGTGATGACGCCCACGGTCTCAATGCTGCCGGCAAGGTCGAGGAACTCCTGGTCCGTCTCGTCGATCTGCCCGCGGGGGTTACCCGGATTGGGGGCGATCTCTTCGATCCCGACGATCGGCGGCCGGGGTGCGGCGTGGGTGGGCTCGTCGAGGGGCTCGCCGTCGAGCATGTCGGCCAGGTTGACGCGGCGGCTCATCGGGCGGTTCCGTTCAGGTTGAGCTCAAGGGCCAGCTTGAAGAAGTCCTCGCGAGCTTCGAAGCTAGCGCGGTTGGGCTTGTACTGAGTGACGACGAGGCCTTCGGCCGCCGCGCGGGAGTGGACCTTGTAGTGCCGGACGACGGTCTTCGCCAGCGGGAAGCCGTTCTTCTCGACAAACTCCCGGGTCTGCTTCAGATCGACGTCGCCGTCGCGCGGGTCCCAGTTGTTGATGACGACCGTGTAGGGCAGGCCGCGCGGCTCGACGATCTGGCGGACCGTACGGACGGTCGGCTTGAAGCCCAGGGGCTCCGGCTCGATCGGCAGGATCACGCTGTCTGCGTTGTCCAGGACGGCACGGAGGATGTCGGCGGCCTTGCCGTCGCCGAGCGGGTCGGCGGTGGTGTCGTCGTCGGACAGGTCGAGCCAGCCCGGGGTGTCAACGAAGATGTGCCGGACACTCTTGACGGCGCGCAGCTTGCGCAGCGACCCGAGGTCGTTGTGTGCCTGGGTGAAGAGGAAGGGGAGTTCGTCGCCGACGCGGTTGGACCACCACGCGGTCGACCCCTGTGGGTCGACGGAGACGGCGAGAACGGGAGGCTGTTCGCCGGCCTTACGGCCGATGACCTCGGCGGTGACGGCGGCGAGGTTGACGGTCAGCGTCGACTTTCCGACGCCGCCCTTCTGGTTCAGAAGGACATGCACGTGTGCCATGGAAGCTCCGTGTGATTCCCAGTTGGGGCTGGTACTGCGGACCGACACAGAATGTCAGAAGATCCAGTTCAGGGCACATATGGGTGGATGTGCGGGCGTGGCGAATGCCGCTGCAAGTCGCCTGATCTGATGCTGAGGGAACCGGCAGCCTGGTGCGGCCGGGACGGTAGTTCGGGAGGGCGGGACGCACTTGTAGTGGCAGAGTGATACGGCTCTCCAATACGTGGTGCTCCCAGGCGAGTCGCTGCTCGCGGGTGCGGATGTTGCGGTAGACAGGGAGCGGGCAGCGACAGGGCGCCCGGCCGGCAGCCGCCAAGAGACCCCCGCGGCGGCACGCATACGGCCAAAAGCAAGCGGCACACACCCTGGGCAGGACACGGACAGCAGGCAGGTTGACCGGAAGCACAACAGCGCGCAGCCACAGGGGGTCGGGTCGCGCGCGGAAGTGGCATCCGTGTCCCAACACCACCGCCCCTGGGTCGGCGAAGCCGGCCTCCGTTACGCCGCTCGCAAGCGCAGGGCATGCACCGGCGAGCCATACGCCGCCGTCTGCGACCTCCTTGCCCAGCGGGCGCCGGGCGAAGCGCTCATTCCCCGTGCTGCTTCAGGCTCCCAAGCATTCCTCGAGACACACATCGCCGAACGTGGACGAGGCCTGGGCCTGCTCAGCGCTCATCCCATGGGTATCCACGCCGTTCACCCGGGACCGCACGGCCTGACCATCAGGCTCGATGCCCAGCCGTTCGTCGTCCGCCACTGGGCCGAGCGACTGCTGCCTGTCGATCCCACCGCTCCCGATGAGATTCACGGCATCTGCGGCCTCCGGTTCCGCACCACCTACCACCACGTGCTGCTCTCCCAGCCTGGTCTCAACACCTCCGTACGCCTGACCGGCTTCCCCACCCGCTGGTGGCATCAAGCAGTCGACGCCATCATCGCCAACGCCCACCGTCACCGAGCCGAACCCTGCTTCCTCCAACCCGACCGATGGACACCCGCGGAACAGCAACTCCAAACGTGGCGGACCAGGCGACGCCTAGATCCGCACGTTGGCAGCACGCTGCTGCGCCGGATCCGCCTCACCACCTGCCCCGACGGCTACGGCGGCACGGACATGTGGTCAGATCCATGCCACGACGGCCACACGAGTTGGGTGCTGGAAATGCTCCGAGGGCCGGACCACGATCAGCTGCTCAGCCTGCTGACGGATCCCGTGCTCGGGTCCGGCCTCCATCTGCAGGACAGATGGTGCTGGTGCTCCGCCTCGAGAAAAGGAGAGGGCTGCAGAATCATGCTGACCACTGCTGACGGCACGCAGCGCCTATTGCTACGTGACCTGGGATGGGACAGGCCCGACCGCACCGACACGGAACGGCGTGGGCAGATGGTCGCGGAGTACAACGAAGCCGCCTTCTCGTGAACTCCGCAGCTATCCCCCGGTAGCGCTGTTCGTTGTGTTGATGGGCATGCCCGCGAGTTCCTCGAGGACCAGAAGCTCAGACGCCCGTCATGCTCGCAGTGTGCCCTTGACGTGCCGTCACCTGTGGGGGAGCGTCGTGCAAGTCCGTGTAACCGACTTGGTACGGGAGGCTGCCGTGACGCTACGTTTTCTGGGGATCTGGCCGAACACCCCATCCGACCAGTCCCCGACGATCTGGCTGGAGGAAGAGACCGGGGACCTGATCATTCAGTCCTGGAAAGCGGATGAGGCCACGATCCGGCAGGCGCAGGAGGTCGGCTCGGTGCCCGGTCACACGACGGACGTCCCGGAGCACGAGACCGTGATCCGGCTGCCCGCCAACATGCTGCAATTCATCCCGCGTCCCGACGGAGAGGCGCCACATGGCAACACCGGTTCGTAAGGCGCTCGCCCGGGCGCAGCGTTCGGCGGTGCATCTGGAGATGCGTGACTCCTACATGCTGGACGATCCGGAGTTCATCGCTTTCCAGCGGGGCAAGCGCTTGGACCCGGCCGCTCGTGGTTCGTGGTGGCACGGGTGGCACGACGCGGTGGCCGAGGCGGTTGGTCGTGGGGTGGTGGTGCGGCGGGCGCGGATCATCTCCGAGCCGGTCACCGACTACATCCGCTACGAGCACGACCTGACCTTCGGCAACCTCGCCGCCGGCGAGCAGGTCCGCTGGCTGCCGAGGCGGAACACGAAGGACCTGTGCCTGCCGGGCCTGGACTTCTGGGTCTTCGACGACCAGGTGGTGCACTACCACCACTTCACCGGCGACGGGCAGCTCGCCGAGAACGGCGAGGAGATCCTCCACGACCAGGCGCTCGTGAAGCACTGCGCGGCGGCGTTCGAGGCGGTGTGGGAGCGCGCCGTCCCGCACGACCGGTACACGGTCTGACCCGAGCACCCGCACCGGCAGCCGGTCACCATGCCAACCTCCCCGTCGTCCAGCGCACAGGCCGCCCGCAAGGCCGTCGCGGAGCGCCTGCGCGAACTCATGCTGGACGCCGGGCTGAACGGCAAGCAACTGGCCGTCCGGTGCGGGTGGACCCCCGCCAAGACCTCCCGCATCATCAACGCCAAGACCCCGCCATCCGACGCCGACATCCGCGCCTGGTGCGCGGCATGCGGCGCCCACGGCCAGGCGGACGACCTCATCGCCCAGAGCCGCCAAGCCGACGCGATGTTCCTGGAGTGGCGCCGCATGGAGCGCACCGGCCTTCGCCAGGCCCAGGAATCCGTCCGGCCCCTGTATGAGCGCACCCGTGCCTTCCGCGCCTACGCCCCCTGGATCATCCCGGGCATCGTCCAGACCCGCGCCTACACCACCGCGATCCTCACCGCGATCCGCGACCGCCGCGGCCTGGCCGACGACGTCGAAGCCGCCGTCGACGAGCGGATGGACCGCCAACACATCCTCTACGAAGGCCGGCACCGCTTCGCCCTGCTCATCGAGGAGAGCGTCCTGCACAACGGACTCGGAGGCCGACCGGTGATGCTGGAGCAGCTGCGCCACCTGCTCACCGTCGGACGGCTGCCCAACGTCAGCATGGGCGTGGTGCCCATGCGGCCTGACCGGGACAACGGCTGGCCGGTGGAAGGGTTCTGGGTCTACGACCAGGCCCAGGTCAACGTGGAGCTGGTGTCCGGGTACCTGACGATCACCCAGCCCAGCGAGATCGCCATGTACGAGAAGGTGTTTTCCGAGCTGTCCGATCTGGCGGTACGCGGCGTGCAGGCGCGGGCGCTGATCACAGCGGCGATCGACGCGCTCGGATGAATCCGTGTAATCCCGTGCAACTTCGTTGAGTGAGTCTTCCGTTACTCCCTACCGTCGTTGACGCCGCCCGGTGCAAAGACTCAACCGATCCGCCTCGGCACCGCGGACGCCGGGCGGCGCCCCATCCCCCGGCACCCTGGAGTACCACCATGCCCGCGAGCAGATCGAATCTCCGGCGACCCGGCGGCGACCTGGTGGCGACGATCGGCAGCAGGACGGCAGTCCATACCGCCAGCCACAGCGCCGCCTACTGTCGGGCCCGGCTGTTCCGCGACCTGCACAGCCGGGGGCCGCGGTGACCAGCGCCGACTTCGTCCCCCTGGCCAAACGCCGACGGGGCCTGACCATCCGCACCTACAGCCTCGGCCCCGACGGCACCCGGTCCCACGACACCGGCCAGATCACCCTCGACCCCGACGACGTGAGCCCCCACGCTCACCACCCGTCAACCACCTGGCCGACCTGCCCATGCCCCGCCCACGGAGGAGACCGTGCTCACTCAGCTTGACGGCATCCTCAGCCGACGCGGCATGAGCTCACCCATCGAGTGGTCGATGCCCAGTGCGGCGCGCGGCCGGGCCGCACTCCTGGTCGCCGAGCACCGCGCGAGCGGCCAGGAGATCGTCAGGAACCCACACCTCGCCGAGGACTGGGCCAACTTCGCCGTCCGCACCCCGAACCTGCTTGCCGCCGTCCAGGCCGTCCTCGGGCCGGACATTGCGGTGGAGAACACCTTCCTCGTCATGAAGTGGCCAGGCCGATCCTTCGAGATCCCCTGGCACCAGGACGGCATCGACGCCCGTCTGGAGCTGCACCCCGATCGGTCGCTGTCCGCGTGGCTGGCCATCACCGACGCCACCGTGGCCAACGGATGCCTGCACGTCGCCCCCGGCTCCCAACGGCTCGGCTACCTGCCGGTGAAGAAGGAGGCCAGCACCGGCGCGGAGCGCGGCCAGGCCGACCAGGCCCACGGCTTCACCCCCGACACCACCACCCCCGTGCCGCTGCGCGCCGGCTGCGCCGTCCTCATGGACAGCCGCCTCGTGCACCGCTCCGGTACCAACACCAGCGACGGAGCCCGTATCGGGTTGAACGTCCGCTACACCGCGCCGGACGGCATTGTGCGGCGCGATGCCACGAGTCCCAGCGTCGTGCCGATCAGCGGTACGGGCTGGTAGTCCGCCAGGACAAGGGAGAGGAGAGCACCACTGTGACCATCCTCGACACGCTCGACCTGACGACCGCGGTGACCCGCGTGCGCGTCCTGACCGGGGAGGACGCCGACGCGGCCCGCCGCGCCGACAAGACCCCGATCGGCAAGTCCGACTGCACCTACTACTGCCCCGACGCGGCGACCGCCGAGCGGTGCATCGAGGCCCTGCGCGAGTCCGACGAGCGCCTGCGCCAGCGGCCGGAGGAGCTGATGCTCTGGGACTGGCAGTGCACCTACTGGGAGGCCGAGCCGGGCAACCCGAACGGCGGCGGCACCGTGCTGCTGGGCGTGGCCTGGTACGACCCGGCGTTCTTCGCCGACCGTCGCGACGCCTGGTTCGGCGCAATGCACCAGCGGATCTACCAGCAGCTGGGCATCCCGCTGGAGGACATCACCGTCACCCACTGGTCCCTGATCGCGTGATCTGAGACCGACCGCACGAAGGGCCGGACTCCCGCACCACCAGGGAGCCCGGCCCCGCTGTACGTCCTCAGCCGCTGACGCTCTCCAGCACAGGCTCCACGCCCGGCAGCGGCGTGCGGGTCCTCGCCCACCACACCACGACCGCGGACCCGACGATGCCCACTACCGCGGTGGCGACACCGCCCGCGGTGAACCCGGCCCGAGGGTGGGCCGCCGCC
This sequence comes from Kitasatospora sp. NPDC057542, assembly GCF_042801945.1. Taxonomy (NCBI): domain Bacteria; kingdom Bacillati; phylum Actinomycetota; class Actinomycetes; order Kitasatosporales; family Streptomycetaceae; genus Kitasatospora; species Kitasatospora sp. NPDC057542. The sequence goes on along the minus strand of NZ_JBHVFE010000010.1, from coordinate 22,439 downwards.
AGCGCGGGGATCCCCGCCATCGCCAGCGTGCCCATGGTCCGGATGACCGTCTGGTCGAGTGTCAGCAGCCGCCTGCGGGCGGCCGGCGGGAACTGCGCGAAGTGCGTGGACAGCGACACCGCCAGGAACGGCGACACAGCCCCGTACGCGGCTGACACCACCACCAGCTCGGTCACCGTGCTGACCGACCCGGTCACGGCCATCAGCAACCCGGACACGCTCCAGGCAGCGCAGTAGAACAGCGGAAGGGAGTTCGGGAGGCGGATGTTGCCCGCGATGGCGTTGCCGACGATCGACCCGGCCCCCGTCGCGGCCAGCATCACGCCGTATGTGCCGACACCGCCGCCGAGCCGCACCGCCACCAGCGCCGGCATCACGATCGACACCGCCCCCGCGAAGATCGCGACTCCGTGCACGGCCAGCACCACCCCGGTCTCCGGGTGCGTGCGCACCAGAACTCGGGCCCGCAGACCGGCCTCGGGGACGGCGGCGGCACCCGCAGGTGCGGGCCGGTGGAGACCAGCACGCGCGCCCAGCACAGCCAGGGCGACAGCGGAGAGCGCGAACGTTGCCGCGTCCAGCCAGAACAGCCCGGCCATCGGCATCACGGCCAGCAGCACGCCGGCGGAGCCGGGGCCGGCGACCCGGGCGATCCGGTTGGTCGAGTCCATCAGTCCGTTGACGGCCTGCACCTCGTGCGGCCGTACGAGGTCCGGGACGAGCGCACCGAGGTTCGGATCGAAGAGCGCCCCGCCGACCCCGAGCAGTGCGGCCGACACCAGCAGCCCCGGCGTGCCGGACATCTCCCACGTCCACGGCAGCGCCGCGACCAGCACCATACGGATGAGGTCCACCACGGCGAGCGAGCGCAGCGTGGTGAACCGCTCCATCACCCGTCGGCCGATGGTGCCGAGCACGATGTACGGCACCGACTCGGCAATGGCCACCAGCCCCATCGCCGCGCCGCCGGATCTCTGCCAGGCGAGCCACATCACCGCCAAGGCGTACAGCCGGTCACCGAACACCGACGCCGTCTGCGCGCCCCATAGGAGAAGAACCGGGCCTCGCCGCAGCAACCGCAGGTATCGCAAGATCCACACCCGTCCGGAAAGCACGAAGCCCCGGCAGCAGGCTCGCCACCGGGAACTCCCGTAACCCTAGGGCAAGTTGAAGATCGCCCGTCGCAGACTCCCCGATCGCCCCACGGACCCGGCTTGGTTCGCTACGCAGTGGCCGGTGAAAGGTCTGATCGTCGTAGTGGTCGGGGCCTGCTGCTGATCGGTTGGCGTTCAGGGCTGTTCGTCGCTCTCTGCGGCGTGCCGGTGGTTCAGGCGCTCAGCGAAGTCGTTCCACTCCTGGATCTCTTCGGGTGTCGGGTCCGGGTCCTCGGGCCGCTTCACGGTGGCGATTCCGTTCCCGAGGTCGATGACCTGCATGTCCATCCGGCCGGTCGCCATCGTCGCCAGGATGGAGAGGACCTCGTTGGTCACCGCCTCCGTAATCTGGGGAGCGTCGACGTCGACATCGACGGAGTCCGACTCGGACGTGGTCACGGACACCACCCCCTCCAGGATCTTGCCGAGAGTGGTGAACTCCTCTGGGCTCATGGTTGCCTTCGCGGTCTCCAGTGAGAGACCGAGCTGGTCGGACAGGGGCAGCGGCTCTTCGTCGTTCATGCCGTGATCTTCCACCGGGGCGGTGACAGCTGCCCAGATGGTGGAGGCCGCGGTGTCCGACTTCCTGACCTGAGCCTGGGCCTTCCCGCCTGTGCGGCCGTGGCCGCGCGGGGACAGCCAGGGACGGCGGGGGCCTCATGCCCGGCCGGTCGGCCCCTTGCCTCGGGCAGCTCCGTTGGCCGTCCCCGGCAGGGCCTTGCTGGTGCTTTTGCGGGTCTTCTTGCCGGCTTGCTTGGTGGTGCTGGTGCTCTTCACGGCATTGCTGGTCTTCGGGTGCCGTTCCTGGGCGTCGGTGAGGGCTCGTTCCAGGACGGCGATGAGGTCCAGGGCGGTGCCGCCGGGCGGCAGGACTCGCGACTCGGGGGCGTGTGGGGGTTCGGTCCCGGCGAGGCGGGCTTCGACGACTTGCTCCAGGGCGTGGGTGTACTCGTCGTGCTCGGCCTCGATGTGGAAGTCCTCGGTGATGGCGTCCATGAGGGTCCGGGCGAGTTGTACTTCCGTGGGGCGTAGCTGGACGCCTTTGGGGGCGATGTCGGCGGCGGAGCGGATCTCGTCCGGCCAGAGCAGGGTCTGGAGCACGATGACGTTCTCGCGGACCCGCAGGACGGCCAGGCACTCGCGGGTCCGGATCGCGACGCGGGCGACGGCGACCTGGCTGGCCTCCAGCATGGCGTGGCGCAGCAGTGCGTACGGGCGGGCGCCGGCTGGATTTGAGGGGCCGAGGTAGTAGGCCTTGTCGTAGTTGACCGGATCGACCCGGGCGGCGTCCAGGAAGCCCAGGACCTTGATTTCCCGGGTGGTGGCGAGCGGGAGGTCGGCGAGGTCGTCGTGGGTCAGGACGACGGTGCGTCCGTCCGGGGCCTCGTATCCGCGGGCCACCTCCTCGTACGGCACCTCCGTGCCGTCCAGCTCGCAGACGCGCCTGTTCCTGATCCGGCCGCCGTCGGCGGCGTGGACCTGGTGCAGCGGCACGGCATGTCGCTCGGTCGCCGCGTAGACGTTCACCGGGATCGACACGAGCGAGAAGCTGATCGACAAGCGGGCGATCGTCTTCGGCATCGCCACCTCCGGGGTCCGGTCCTGCTGCGCCCTCTCCATCCCATCGTGGCCCGTGGTGCCTGGGGCTGGGGGAGAGGTGGCTCTGACCTGGGGAGTCTCAGGGGCCGGTGACTTGAATCGCAAATTTGTTCGACTTAGGTTTGGGGTGTGACCGCCGACGTTCCGTTCTCCCTTGCCGCCCGCCCCGATGCTCTGCCGGGCGATGCCGAGCGGGCGCCCAGGGAGCTGATGACGCTGCCCGGGTATTACCGGGACACGCGGCGGTGGCGCCTGGTGGAGATCCGGGTGGGAGGCGGCTGGCGGCCGGCCATGCTGACCGTGTGGCGGCGCCCGCCGGGCAGCGCGGTTTGGGTGGTGCACGTCACCTGGGGCCCCGGCGACTTCTGGGGGTGGTTCCTGTTCGACGAACGCGTGGTCAGGCCGCTGCCCGAGCCGCCGGACGAGCCCCCGGCCAGGCCGCCGTACTTCGGGCGATGGCGCGACGCCACCGTCGTCCCGGCCGAGCTCGCGGGCCAGCCCGCCCGGGACGGGGCCGACGACTGCTGGCGCCTGGCCTGGGTCCGCGCGGGCGGCCGGTGGCGTTCCGCCCTGGTGACCGCCCAGCGTCGGCCCGGGCCCGCGCTGCCGTGGATCGTGCACGCCCGCTGGGGCGAGGACAAGGCGGCGGCCTGGCTGGTCGCCGACCCCATCACCCTGCGCCCGGTCACCGCCACAGGGGAGACGGTCTCCAGCCCGGGCACCTTCGCGGATACCGGCGGCCCGGCCGGGACGACGGAGGGCACCGGCGCCGGGGGAGAGCGGTGAGCGCCCGGATTGCCGCCGTACCCGACCCGGCGGCGTCGACGCGCGGTGAGCGCCTGGCAGAGCTGCTGGAGGAGACCAGCCCGCAGGCCCGTCTCGCCCGGGTCGAGGCGGCGACCCGGCCGGTCCTGCCCCCGTTGGAGTCGCTGTTGCCGGACGGGCGGTTGCCGAAGGGCGTGGTCGTCGAGGTTCTGGACGCGAGCCTGCTCCTTGCGTTGGTGGCGGGGCCGGCCGCCGCATCGACCAGTGTGTGGACGGCGATCATCGGCTGGCCCGAGGCGGGGTTGGCCGCGGCCAGGGATTACGGCCTGCCGTGGGAGCGCACTCTGCTGGCCGATGACCCTGGAGACCACTGGGCTGAGGTGGCTTCCGTGCTCGCTGACGCGTGCGAGACGATCATCCTGCGCCCCATCGGAGCGCCCGTTCCGCGCCAGCTCGCTCGCCTCGAACAGCGCCTGCGGACGACAGGTGCCACCCTGCTCACCCCGGTCGCGTGGCCAGGCACTGCCGAACTGCGCCTGACGGTTGGGGACGCGGTCTGGGATGGGGTGGGCGACGGGCACGGGGCCCTGCGGTGTCGTACGGTCACTGCCCGCTGCATGGGCCGGGGCCGTGCAGCCCGGCCGCGTGAGGCGTATCTGCAGCTGCCGGACGAGCGCGGCGGTGTGAGCGTGGCGGTCCCTGTGTCCGGGGCGTCGCGGCCCGGTGTCGAGGGCACCGTCGCGGTGGTGGCCGCCCTGGCGTAGCCGCGGATGCCCAGCCGACTGCGCACATTTACGGGAGGGCAGCCGCCCCGGACCGGGCCGCCGGGGCCGAACGGCCGGGCGACAGTCGTCCGGCCCGGCCGCCTCGGACGGTTCGCGGGGACGGCGGCCGGAGGCGCTGGCGGTGTGTCAGGTGAAGTCGTGGAGCCGGGCGGCGTCGACGAGCGCCAGGTCGAGGTCGGCCACGATGCCGAGGTGGTCGGAGTAGTCGTGTTCGACCGTCCGGTAGTCCGCGATCGCCGGGGTGAGTGCCGGGGTGGTGTGGATCTGGTCGACCCGCAGGCCGCCGTGCTTGCCGGTGGCCCGGCGCAGCGCGGGGTCTTGGCGTCGGTCGCTGAGGTGGGCGGCGACGTCGGTGAGGTCGGCGTCGCGCAGGGTCTGGCCGACGATGCGGTTGCTGACCCACGGGTCGCCGGGGTGCTCGCGCCTCTCGCAGCGGGAGGCCCGGTTGTACGGCTTCACCAGGGTCCAGTCGATCTCGGGGTCGGTGGCGGTGGGGTGGTTGATGTCGCCGCCGATCAGTCCGATCCCGCCGTGGCGGTAGACCCGGGCGGCGAGGATCTGGGCCTCGATGGCGGCTTGCTGTGCGGAGTAGGGGATGAGGTGGGCGCTGATGGCGACGAGCGGGGTGGGCAGGCCTGCGGCGAGGCCCCAGGGGGCGATCCGGGCGGCGGCGTAGCCGTGGTGGAGGTCGGCGACGTACCGGGTCTCGAGGTCTTCGACCCGCAGGTGTGTGGGGTCCCAGGCGATGGCGACCGGCCGGCCGCTGCGCGAGGGTGCGACGCGCAGTTCCATGCCGAGTGCCCGGGCGGCGGCGTCGGCCTGGTCGGGGCCGGTGAGGTGATCGGCTTCCTGGAGCAGCAGGAGGTGGGGGCCGGTCGCGCGTACGACCTCGACTATCCCTGCCCACCGGGAAGGTGTCGGGCCGTACTGGATGTTCTGGCTCATCACGGTCAGCATGGGCGCACGCTACCGGGGCATCGGACGGTGCGTGAGGGGGCCGGATTTGGACCGGCGTTGGAGGCCGGTGCGGTGTCGGGATGTGCCGGTCCCGGTCCGCGGAGGGCGGCGCTCGTGGTATGCAGAAGTACTGGAATCGAGCAGGCAGGAAGGCCCCCGTGATGAGGCAGATCAAGGTCGGGCGGATCCTGACCCGCTCGACCGACGACAGGATGGAGCGGCTGGCCGACCGGCTGGCCGAGGACGCAAGCTCAGTGGCCGACCTCCCCGCCCAGGACGTCGTGCGGCCGTTGGCGTGCGCCCGCTGCCAGTCGGACGAGCAGCACATCGTCCAAGGCCGGCCGGGAGAGGAGATCACCCTCGTCTGCCGGTGGTGCGGCCAGGTGTGGACACCCGAGTGGCGCGGCGGTGGTGACGCCGCCGAGGCGAACCAGACGCTGCTGGAACAGGCCATCGCGGAGGCGGAAACGAAGGCCGGCTCGGGCGCCGGTGCGACGGATATCCTCCAGGTCCTTCTGGATGGCCTCACGGCGGGGGAGTGGACCCCCACCGACGCGGACCGCCTGACCGCGACTCAACTGCTGAGCGAGCTCCCGCCCGAAGAGGTCACCGAGTCCGTCATCAGCGGGTGCATGCGCGCCACCCTGCCGTACGGCTCGCGGAGCGAGCAGTTCGGCGAGGCGCTGGCGAGGACGATCGGCGTCCTCGTCGCCCCGGGCCTCGACGGCTCCTACGGTCGGCGCATGCTCGCCCTGCTGACCGAGCTCGCCCGCACGATCACCGCGGTGCACCCCGATGACCTGCCAGCCCGCCCCGCGCCGACGGCCTCGGCCTGACGGCCCCGAAGGCCCACGATCCCGACGCCGGAGTACTGGGGAGCACCCGGTTGCCCGGCATCCTTACCTACCAGACGGGGACGACCGATGATCGAATACGCACTGCCCCCGGGCGCCACCGCGGACCATCTGTGGCAGCTCAGGGTCGCCGGCGAGATCAGGGTGCGGACGGTGGACTGGCTGGCCCCGCTGCCGGAAGGACTCGTCTCCGACCATTCGACCCCCGACGGCGACTTCTACGCCTCGGAGGCCCTCGTCCCGCTGGGGTGCGTCCGGTGCCCGTCGACGAAGGGCCACATCGTGCAGGGGCGCTGGGGCGACGAGCTCACCCTGATCTGCACCCGATGCGGTACGGACTGGCACGACCAATGGGCCGGCCCCGGCGACGACGGCGCGCAAGCCAGCCGCGCGTTGCTGAAGCAGATCATCGTCCAGTCCGGGGTCGCCCCGGGCACCAGGGTGAGCGACACAATCGGGAACATCCGCAACGAGTTCCACGCCGGCCTGTGGACTCCCACCCCAGCCGATCAGCAGCTGGCCAACGGTCTCGTACTCGGCGAACACGGCGAACCCGGCGCCGAGGCGATCGCCCGGTCCATGGCGTCGACCCTGCCGGACTGGCGGCTGCGGAGCCTCCCGTTCTCCGAAGCGCTGGCCCGCACGATCGGCCTGCTTCGCGCCCCAGGCGTCGAGACCGAGAGGGAGTCCCAGGACGTCCTGGACTCCGTCATGGGCCTGGCCCACACGATCGCCGCCATGGACCCCGGCCATTTCGCCACAGCGGGCTGACCCGCCTCAGGCCGTGGTGCGGTGTTGTGCGGTGTTCGCGAGCGCCTGGGCGTGCAGGGGGTGGCGTTGGAGCTCGTCCAGGACGATGCGTGCGACCTCGGACGGGACTCTGCTGCGAAATCCCTTGGTGTCACGCTCGAAGGGCCCGCTCCTGCGGTCGATTCGATGGCCGGCCTTGACGGTCCTGCGGATCGCCACGCCGACGCGGTGGCCCGGCTTCGGCTCGTCCGGGAAGAGCGAGGCACCGAGCGCGGTCGAAGTTGTCCACACGCCCGGAGTGCTGCAGAGCCGGTGGAGGACGACCACGACGTCCAGGACCTCCGGCAGCTCGTGGACCCAGCGGCGCACATCGTCCTCGGTCCACGGCCCGTTGAAGTTGTCGTCCGGATCGCGCCAGACCTCACCTTCCGCCAACGGCACGGGCTTGACCCGGACCGGGGAGGGGGCCAGCCCGAACGCCTCCCTCACCATACGGTCGATTGCCGTGTAGCTGTCCTGCTCGGTATCGAACTGGATCGTCACCTTCACGTGGCCCTGCTGCTCCCCTCATGCCGGCGCCGCCGCCGCGGGCAGCAGTCGGTGCCCCGCTTAGCGCGCGCCCGGGCAGACTGTCCGCCCTGCGTCGCTTCAGAGCCACGCTATCGGCGGTGGCCCACCAGGCGGGGCCGATTCGCTGCGCCGGCCCCTTGGGCGGTCTCCTGCTGGACGTCACGGGCTGGGATGACGAGCAACTCGGTGAAGGAGCCGCACTGCTCACCGAGTTCGGCCGGTGCGGACCGGGGCGGTCGTGGCCACTACAAGCCGCGTCCGGCTGACCCGCGCCGCTGGGACTGGGCGGGCGACAGCGCTTGAGCTCGGCCGGCGGGGCTGGCAACGTCGTCTCCGCCCTCTCCACCGTCCGGGTCGTCGCGAACGCCGTGGGCGCTGTCCGCAAGCTGCGCACCCCCAAGGCCCCGGAGGCCCTGTCCGTCCCGGGCTGCGATGGCACGTGCCCGGCCTACTGCCCGCGGCCCGGCGTCGAGTAGGGCCGAACTGCGCGGGCCGGCCCGGCCACCGTGATGGTGACCGGGCCGGGTGTCATGGCGAACCGGGCCGTTCTCAGGCCAGCAGACTTGGGTCGCGCCTCTCGATCTTCTTTCCGTCCCACAGCCAGATTTGTTCGGCTTCGCGCCACAGCCTGGGCAGTCTGGCCGGACTGCCGACCGTCGAAGGGAGCCACTCGCGGTCGCCGATGAGGATGGCGCGGAGTTTCGCCTTGCTGAAGTCGTAACCCTCCCGATCGGCTGGCAGTCGCCACTCCCGTTCGTGAGACCAGTCGCCGGGCTCTCCGTCGGTCCTGAAGGGGACTACCCAGTGGCGAAGGTTTGCGGGGAATCTGTCGCGTTCCTTCTCCGGCAGGTAGGCCACGGACCCGCCGCCGTGACGCAGAACCGCCCCGCGTTGGACGACGACACCCCAGGGCGGGAACCCCTTGTCCCGGATCAGGTACGCCAGGTGGCTCGGGGGGCTCTCGGAGAAGCTGATGACCGGCTTGGTGGCGCCGAACGGAGGGAAAGCCCGAATGATCTCGCTGGTCAGGATGCTGTCCAGGCGCTCTGGCGCGCTCATGCCACGGATCTCCGGCGGCACGTCGGGTGTGGGAGGCCTGCCAGCCGGGCGGCCAGTGAAGTGGACGAGCTCTTCGCTCTGGGCCGGTCCGGCCCCGCTGAGCCACGGTATGGCGGTCACGCGTCTCCTTGAGGTGATGGGGGATGTGGATGGACCTGGCCGCAGGAAAGACGGCCGGGGCCGGAAGGGGTTCGCTCAGGCGTTGCGCAGGTTGAGCGCGACGCCTGCGGTCAGCGCGGCGAGCTGGGCCGCGTTGAGGCCGAGCGCGCGAGCCTGGCTCTTGGCGATGTTGCCGAGCGCATAGGTGCCGACCAGGGCCGCGCCGAGGATTACCACGGCCTTTTGCTGCCGAGAAGTCACCTCTTGCACCCCCTTCCGGTGTTGGTAACCGATCACGGTCTCACCCGGCACCGACAGCGGAGGGCGGACCGCCCCCCGGCATGCTTGTACGACTTACTAAAAAGGCATGGACAGTGTCGGAAGCGAGGCGTAGAGTCGCCCTAGCGTTTCAAGTTAGATGAATAGGCATGGGGGTTGTGAATGTGTTCGTGACGACCGGTCAAGCCGGGACGGCACTGGGGTGCTCGATCCCGACAGTGAAGAAGCTCATGGCCACCGGCGTGGTCCCCGGCGTACGCGAGCAGGGCCGGCAGGTGTTCCCACTGGCCGCTCTCCAGGCGCTCCAGGACCGGCCCTCTGCGGACCTGACCGTACTCGGCACGGTCGAGGTCGCGGTGCTGCGCTCGGACGCCCCGGCCCGTGTCAACGAGCCGGACCGCGACTGGATCGGCTTCGGCACCGTGCTGGACCAGGCGCAGCTGCTGGCCGCACTGTCCGGCTGGTGGCGGTGCGACCCGGCCCGCGTCGCAGCCGGCGGGGTGCTACCGGTGACGGTGGCCGGGTTCGTCGTCGCGGTGCTGACCGCCCTCACCGAGTGGGAGTCCGACGGCACCTCCGGTACCACGGGGCGCTACCGGTTCCCGAAGGCGCGTCTGGCCGGCTACCTGACCGATCTCACCGCCCCCGCGAACGCCGCCGACCCGGCCGACGCTGAGGACGCCCGCCTGGCGGGCCTGCTGCTCGGCACCCGCCTTCCGTCGGTGTCCGGCGGCCCGATCGCCTATGTCACCACCAGCCCGACCACCGCTGACCAGCCCGCCACCGAGGGGGAGTGACCCGCTGATGGACCGCAAGACGTACACCGCCGAGCTCGCCGGTCTGCGCGAGCTGCGCACCGAGATCACGACCGCCGAGAAGGTCGTCGCCACCGCGCAGAAGGAGCTGGACAAGCTCAACCAGCAGCGCTCGCGCCGCGTGGCCGGGCTGGCGGGGTACGAGGGCGCCCAGGCGCCGGCCATCGCGAAGGCCTCCGGACTGTCGGTCGGCGACGTCGTGCGGATCGCCCCGCTGCTGGACCCCACCCCGGCCGCCGTCCGCGCCACCAAAGCCGACGCCGCCGCGCCCGCCCCGGTGCCCGTGGCGGAGTCCGCCTCTGTCGCCGAGCCCCCCGTCACCGTGGCCCCGGTGCTGACTCGCCCCGCTCTCGTAGTCGAGCAGCCGGCGGCGGCCGAGGTCGAGGACCAGGCCGTCGTTGCCGAGCAGCCTGTCCCCGCCGCCGCCCCCGTTGCTGCGCCGGTCGAGTCGGCAGCCTCGGTCGCTCCGGTCGCTGCCGCGCCGCGTCCGGTGCTCGAGGCCGGACCGCGTGAGCTGCCCACCATGCCCGAGGGCCCGGCGGGCGCGCGGTTCGAGGCCGTGACCACCGGCTTGGTCTCCAAGCGCCCGAACTTCACGCAGCAGGCCCGCTCGACGGTGTTCCTGGACGCCGCGACCGGCGACCTCGCGGTGCGCGACCGCGTCGTGCGGCTCGACCTCGGTGCCCGCACCCCCGGGGAGATCCTGGACGCCGTCCTCGCCACCGCGCCCGGCACCGAGCGCATCTACATCACCGCCGGCGCCCCCTGGCACGACGGCGCCGAGCGCTACTCCACCCTCAAGGACGCGGTCGCCGCCTGGCTGAACACCCCGAGCGAGAGGTGGACGACCGCGGTCGGCTCCGGCAGGGACAAGCTCGCCGGGCACTTCGTCCACCAGCGCCAGCCCGTCGGCCGCTACGCCCCCGCTGCCGCCCCGGACAGCGGCACCACCGAGATCCGCAGCATGGGGGAGTGGTTCGACCCGGACGGCGCCGACGTCGTCACCTGCCGCCAGGCATTCACCCTGCTGTGGCAGGCGCTGCGCCGCCACTGGGACGACGCCGTGCTCATGGGCTCGCCGTCGCAGACCGGCCGGGACCTGTGGTCGCGTACCATCCCGACCACCGGCAAGTGGGCCGGCGGCTACCCGGTCCTGTCCGAGGAGCTACGCGGCCTGCTGCACGCCACCGGCGGCCAGGGCCGCACCGAGCTGATCCTGCCGCCCCGAGTCCCGGAGCAGCTCCCGGCACTGGTCGAGTACGACCGCACCTTCGCCTACGCGAAGCACCTGTGGAAGTCCCCGGTCGGCACGCCGCGCCGCATCACCGCCGCCGCGTTCGCCGCGATGACCGAGCAAGAGCAGACCAAGGCCCTGATGTCCTGCTCGCACTGGAACATCCGGGTAACCGTCCCCCAGGGCTGGAACCACGTCGGCCTGCTGCCCGCCCCGGTCACTGGCGACCGCGCCTGGATCTACCCCTCCGAGCCGGGCGCCACGTTCACCACGTGGGCGGGCGGTGCGGAGGTCCACCTCGCGCTGTCGAACCACCTGATGCCGTGGCGGATCGAGATCCTCGGCGGGCTGCTGTTCGAGGACGGCAAGCCGCTCGACGAGTGGGGCAAGCGCCTCAAGGCCGCCTGGGCGGACCTGACCAACCTGTCGAAGCTCCACGGCGACGAGCGCCAGCGCACCGCCGCCTACCTCGCATCCCGTGCCGTCCGGTCGGTGCTGCTGTTCGGCCTGGGCGGCTTCGCCCAGCGCCCGCGCTTGGTCTCCGGCACCACCCCGGTCGGCGAGGCGCTCCCGGCCGGGGTGGAGATCCTCGGCCAGGACAACGAGGTCGTGACCTGGCAGCGGCAGGCCGGCTTCTCCCGCGACCCGTACGCCCACCCCGAGTGGGCCGCCTACGTCTGGTCCGGCGCCCGGGCGGCGCTGTTGGACATGAAGTACCGGCAGGGCAAGGAGGTCATCGGTTACGCCGGTGCCCTGCACGCCAAGCCCGGGAGCGTCGTGTACTTCGGCACGGACGGCATCGCCCTGACCGAGCGCCAGCCCTGGCCGTACCGGGGCGAGCCCGGTGACTACCTGCTCAAGGGCCACCTGACCGGCCCCGTCGAGCACCCGACCAGCCAGGAGCAGTACCTCAAGCTGCGCGGCCTGGGCCGCGCCGAACTCGCCGCGAAGGGGACCGACCAGTGAGCCCGGCCGACCCGAACAACCCGAACGAGGCCGCGAGGTTGACCCAGGAGCTGATCGACCAGGGCTACACCAAGCGCCAGGTCGCGAAGATGCTGGGCCGCGACGCCTCGCTCGTCTCCCAGTTCTTCACCAAGGGCAAGGGCAAAGCGTTCGTCGGAGCGCTGCGTCAGGTCGTCCGCGCGGTGCGCGGCGGCGAGCGCGACACCGAGGCGCTCGGCGCCGTCGCCCAGGAGAACGTGGAGCGCCGCCGCACGAAGACCGGGCAGAAGGCCCGGGTGCGGGGCAAGGACACGGTCGGCGAGGCGGGCGGGTCGATGGCCGGCCGCGCGGGGAAGCAGGCCATCAAGTCCGGCGCCTCCCACCTCGCGCCCGTGGTGCACGAGACCGGCCAGGCTGGCGGCCGCCTGGCGTTCACGGTCCGGATGAAGGCCAACCAGTACGTCTACTCGGCCGGCTCGGAGCAGGACTCCGGCGGCATCCGGCGCGGCTTCCTCCCGCGCGCCGACGGCACCGAGGAGCGCACCTACGGCTCCGCGTCCACCGGCGGGTTCGACGCCGCCGAGTGGTCCCAGCGGGTCGCGGACCACCATGGCGACGTCACCGAGGCGATGCGGGAGTGGCTGGTGGAGACCGGCCGCGCAGTCGAGGACGCCGACATCGCCTACCTCGAGGTCCGCGGCTGGATCCCCGAGTAACAGGGCTTGGTCGGCCTCTCCCCATCCATGACCTGGCCCCGGGGAGTGGCCGACCGCCCCGACCCTCCCACAGCCCCGCCCGCCCCGCCCCGCCGTCTCAGCATCCGAAGGAGAAGCACCGCCGTGGAGACCACCACCGCCACCGCCGAGCAGGACGTGCCGACCGGTCTGCGCGCCCAGGCCGTACCACCGCTCCCGGCACAGCCGCTCGGCACGGCCAACCCGTTGCCGCTGCACTGGTTCCAGAAGGACGCCGTCGCAGCCGCGGTGCGCGAGGTGAAGGACGGCGGTCGGGCGACCGTCGTGGCCGCGACCGGCTCCGGCAAGACCCTCATCGCGGCCGGCTGCGCCCGCCGTCTCGCGGCGAAGGGCCGGGTGCTGGTGCTGGTGCCGACGATCGAGCTGCTGGAGCAGACCGCCGAAGCCTGGTCGCTGCGCGGCGGCCGCCGGGGGCTGGCGGTGGCGGCGTGTTCGCGGGAGGAGGCGCTGGAGAGTGCGGAGGCCGGCGGCCGCGTCCACGCCCAGGTGACCACGAAGGCCCCGCGGATCGCCGACCTGGTCGCCAAGGAGAAGGCCGACGAGCCGGTCACCGTATACGCCACCTACGCCTCGCTGGAGCGCATCGTCCAGGCCCATCAGCTGTGCGGCCTGCCTGCCTGGGACCTGGTGGTCATCGACGAGGCGCACCGCACGGCTGGTTCGGAGGGCAAGGCGTGGGCCGCGATCCACGCCGACGACCAGGTCCCGACGAAGCGCCGCCTGTACTTCACCGCCACCCCGCGGATCGCCGACGACCGGCGGGCGAAGGACGGCCTGGCCGACCTCGCCGACGCCGACAGCGAGGCGGAGAAGCTGCCCGCGCTCTGCTCCATGAGCGACGAGACGATCTACGGCAAGACCTGTTTCACCTGGACCCTCGGACAGGGCATCGAGCACGGCTACCTCGCCGACTACCGCGTCCTGGTCCCCGTCGTCACCGACGAGGACCTGCGCGAGCTTCTCCGTCTCCCCGCCGTCGCCGACCTGCGCTCCCAGCGCAGCAACGAGGAACTGCTGCGCCTGGCCTTGCAGATCGCGGTGCTGCGCGCCGTCAACGACCTGGAACTGCGTCGCGTGATCACCTTCCACTCCAGGGTGTCCGCGGCACGGGAGTTCGCGAACACCCTGCTGGACGCCTCGGAGCTGCTGGAGGACGCGGAGCGCCCCGAGCGGATCTGGGCGAAGGCCGTGGCTGGCACCGACCGGCTCAAGGACCGCCGGGCCGCGTTCGCCGAGTTCAAGGCCCACACCGGTGAGCGGCCCGGTGAGGAAGGCGAGGAGTGCGGCATCCTCTGCAACAGCCGCCTCCTGACGGAAGGGATCGATGTCGCCGCCGTGGACGCGGTCTGCTTCGCGGACCCGAAGTCGTCGGTCATCGACATCGTCCAGGCCGTGGGCCGGGCGCTGCGGCAGTCCTACCGCGAGGGCAAGGTGTCCTGGGTCATCATCCCGGTCTACCTGCCGACGCCGGAGGTGGGCGACGACACCGCCACCGCCGACCCGGCCGAGGTCCACGACGCCGGCGAGGCGGTGAAGGCCGAGGCCGACGCCGAGATCGAGGCCAGCTCGTTCCGCACGATCTGGCGGGTCCTGCGCGCCCTGGCGGCCCACGACGCCCGGGTGGTCGGCCGGATCACCGAGCTGCGCAGCAAGCGGTCCCAGGGCACCGCACACACCACCGCGGCCAAGCCGGCCGAGGGCGAGGCCGCCGAGGCCGGGGCGAGCGAACAGCCGGCGCCGGTGGAGTCGCCGATCGAGTGGCTGAAGATCAACGCCCGGCACCACGCGGCGCAGATTCTGCAGACCGTGAAGCTGCGCGCGTTCAACCCGCGAGCGGTCGAGTGGCAGCGGATGCACGCCGTCGCGGCGGTCTTCCACCTCCAGCACGGCCACCTCGACCCCACCGACAAGACGAAGCACGCCGACCTGATCTCCTGGCTCACCCGCCAGCGCCACCTGGGCGGCCAGGGCCTGCTCGACCCGGCCCGCGTCTCGGAGCTGGACGCGCTCGGCATGATCTGGTCGAAGAACGCCAACGCCTGGGAACGCGGCTACGCCTACGCCGCCGCGTTCCACCGCCAGCACGGCCACCTCGCGATCCCCGCGACCGCGAAGCTCGACGACTACGCGGTCGGCGCGTGGATGCGCCGCCAGCGCAAGGCCGACAACCTCAACCCCGACCAGGTCGCCAAGCTCGACGCGCTGGACGAGCTGTGGCGCCTGGAGCCGGACTGGAACCGCTCCTACCGCCGCCTGCTCGCCTACCTCGCAGCCGGCGGCACCCTCACCGGCCCGGCGAACCGCACCGGTGGTGAAGCGGACCCGGCATTCCGGCCCGGCACCTGGCTGCGCAAGCAGGACAAGGCCCGCACTGAGGGCAAGTTGACCGACCAGCAGACCGCGCTTCTGAACGCGCTCCACCGGCACGCCGAGACCGTTGCCGGCTGACCGTACCCGAGATCCGCCGTCCCGGCCTGGCCTGGGGCGGCTCGACCCGGAGGAAGTACGTGACTGACAGCGAGACCACCCAGCAGCCACCCGAAGCGCCGGTCACCGTCGCCGAGGGACCGGGCGAGCCGGTCGGCCGCGACTGGCGGGAGGAGATGGAGACCACTCACCGGGCGCGCCAGGCCGTCCACCAGCTGCGTGTCCTGGCTGAGGAGGCCGGCCCGGATCTGCTGCCCGGCGTGGACCTGGACGCCGTGGTGGAGGAGTTCGAGCGGATGCGGGCGGCGCTGGCCGCGTCCTGGTACCGGGCGGCGGATCTGCTGGAGGCCGTCCCGCACAACCCGACCGCCCTGACCGGACCGTACTGGTACGGCGAGGGCTGGGACGACGCGGTCCACCACCTGCGAGACCTGGCCGACGGCATGAAGCCCGTGCCGCGCCGACCGTCCCCGCATTCCGACGACCCGAAAGGCCGGCCATGACCGCCGACACAACCACCGTCCCCGACCAGCGTCCAGCCGGTGCCGGGCTGGGTGCCCAGCGCTCCCCTGCCGCTCCGGGCGCACTCAGTTCCCCGTCGGTGCTGGTCCTGGCCCCCGGCACGCTGACTGATCCGGTGGAGCGCGAGCGGGCGTTCGCGCAGCTGCTCCGCTACCAGTCCCAGGTCCTCACCAGCCACGTGCGCCTGGAGGAGGGCGACCGGGTGCGGCTGTTGGAACCAGTGCGCACTTCGTGGATCGACGAGGACCTGGCCGTCGAGGAGTACTGGGAGGAGGACGCCCGCGTCCGCGTGGACGTCCCGGCTGGCACCCTCGGCGTCATCACCCAGGTCCGCAGCTACCCGACCCCGTTCCCGTACGTCGTCGCGTTCGACCGCGGCCCCGAGTGCGGCGTGCGCGACCTCCAGATCGAGCGGACCGCCGACCAGTCGCTCACCCCCGCCCTGCCGCTGGCCCCGGCGCCGGAGCGCTGACCACCCCCACAGCCGCCACCACCAGGCGGCAGCCGCCGTTGAACCCCGTGGCACCGTCAGAAGGGAAGCAGAGCCCGTGAACCACCTGCCCGAGTACACCTGGTGGGGCGAGGTTCCCGCCCACCTCACCACCAAGACCCGCCTCGCCGACCTCGACTTGCCCCGCCAGCCCGGCGGCCCGGCCCGCGCCACCATCGCCACCCGCAACGCCATCGGCCGCAAGGCCGTCTTCGACCTGTACGACGTGCGGGAGTCCGTGCCGACGTCGGCCACGGCCGCCCAGCTCGCCGCGGCCGCCGCCCGCCGCACCACCGGCTCCCGCACCTGCGAGGAGTGCGGAGCCCGTCCCGAGGCCCCCTGCACCCAGACCTCCGACGGCTGGCTGCTGTGCACCGCGTGCGCCCACATCCACCGCCTGCGCGCCCGCCAGAAGGAAGCCACCGAGCGCGCCCAGGTCGTCGCGGAGCAGGCCGCCCGCATCTGCGACGACGAGCGCCTGGTCGTCCTCGCCGTCGACTACACCCGCCGCCCGCCCACCGACTCCGGCGTGCCCCGCCCGCCGGCCGCCGCCCGCATCACCGTCCTCGACCCCCGCAACGCCCTGCCGCCCTACGACCGGACGCTGCGCTTGACCGGCCCCCGTACCCCGGGCGCCCCCGCCGACGCCGTTGACGCCGGCCCGGCCCTCGCCGACCTGACCGCCCTCCTCGCCGAGCACACCGTTCTGCTCTGGACGGAGACCGACCTCAAACCCCTGTACGACGCCCTGCGCCACCTCAAGTTGAACACCGGCAACTTCCTGCCGTCCGGGCACGACCGCGTCCACCGCCTGCAGACGCTCGCCGCCCTGTGGCGGGCCGACATCGACCCCGCCACCGGCCACCCCCGCACCCCCACTCCGCCCGGCACCGCAGACCGCCTCCTCTATCTGCTGCGTCGGATGGCCACCGCCAAACCGGTGCACCACCTCGGCGAGCCGCCCCGGCCTGTGGCGCGCTGAACGAAACGAACGAAGCGCCGGTCCACTGTTCGGTGGCCGGCGCTTTCCGCTTCCCCGCTACGCCAGGTTCGCCCCTACGCTGCCGACTGCTCCTCGGCCGGGTCGTCGATGTGCTTGAGCTGGCTGCGGGCAGCCACACGGTCCTCGCCGGACAACGAGGCCCAGTGCTCGTCGGCCCACACGGCGTGGGAAGCCTGCCGCTCGGCCTCCTCGAACCGGGCGGACTCGGCCAGCTGCTCCTCGCTCAACCCCTGCCGGGCCGCTTCCAGATCACCGCTCCACGACGGCAACGACGCCAGGTAGGTGCGGCGCTCGGCCTGCACGGCCGCCAGCGACCGCTGCGCCTTGATCAGCCGGTCCGGGTACTTGTACGTCTTCTTCTTGTCACCCACGGCAGGCAATCGTACGTGTGACCCAATCCCGCGCCGAGCTGCGCCTCGTCGTCGGCGGCGGGATGGTCGGGGGTGAAATCCCTATTCGCGATGCTCAAACCCCCTGGCCACCGCCTTGCGCAGGCATCTACCGTTGGCCGATGACTCCTCAGCTAAACGCGGATTCCACTGAGACGGCTCTTCGCCGCACCTTCGGAAACGGCTTCGTTGACTGGATCCTTGCGACGGACGAGAACACCCCGCTCACCTCCTCACAAGAGGAGGTAGCGGTCATCCTCCACCGTGAGTCCAACGCAGCTATTCCCCCGGGAACACAGGTGCCCGCGTACCTGCGCCTTCTACATCTGCAGGGGCTGGACCAGCAGACACAGAAGCCGATCCTGCTGCAACTGCGCAGCCTCGCCGGAGGAACGGATACCGTCTTGCCGGAACCGTCGGGAGACCCGGTGCTGGACGCACTGCACGCTTGGACGGCCGAGAACTTCGGTGCGTTGCTCCTTGGAAGCCACGGCGCTGGGATCGGCTGGGGTACCCCGTCGATGAACCGTCTGGCCCGGGCCGTTGCAGCTGACCCTGCGTTGCCCTTCGACGTGAACTCCTCTCCTGAGGACGTGCTCTACCTGGCGAACTCGTTGGGCGGAGGTAGCGGACTGCAATCCGCCGTCGTGGGCCCGGCCGTTGCTCAAGCCGCCTATCGGCGGGCCGCAGCCGCCGAGCCGACACCTCAGATCGGTGACGTTTTCGCAGAACTCCCGAAGGCCCTGGACGCAGCCCGCGAGGTGTGTGCGGGGAGGACCGTCGAGACGCTGGCGCTCGCAGGCCTGACGGGCGTTCTCCTCCCTGAAGGCATGTCCGAACTCACAGCTCCCTGGGGACGGGTGCGCGTTGCTCACGATAGCGACAACCCAATGGCCAGTAGGCAGGCCCTCACACTTGCCATGGAGGACGGCACACAGCTCGTGAGCTCGGACAGCGGGGACTTGACTGTCGAAACCACCGCACCCTGGTCGGCCGAGATCACTGCCTTGCCCAGTGCCGACGACCTCCCACCGAGCAAGCCCTCAACCGGGTACGCCGTCCTCGAACGACGGCTTGAGGAGACGCGCTTGGCCCTCGCGTTGGCCATAGGAGGAGAACAGGTCCCCGTTCTGCTTCCAACCTGGCTGCACCTCGAAGACCCGCTCTCCGCGATGACCACCTACTCCCTCACACAGCTCGCTGCATTTCGCCAGCGCACTCCGACACGCCTGACCACTGAGCAGGCCAAGGACTGGGAGCAGTGGATCGACCTGCTGAACGGCCTTCCGCTCGACAACCTGGGGCAGGCACCTCGGCGGCTGCTCCGGGCGATTACCGAGCGGCAGGACCCGGTCGACGCGCTGGTCGACGCTGTGATCGCGTGGGAAGCGATATTCGGCACGAGCACCGAGATCACATTCCGCGTCTGCGCATCGCTGGCACGTCTGCTCCACACAAGTGTGGATGAACGAACCGAGTTTCTGAAAAGCGCCAAGAAGGTCTACAACGCGCGCAGCAAGATCGTTCATGGAACCAGCGAAGTGAAGATCGACGAGGTCCATCGGCTTCGTGATCAGGCAGTGAGTGTGGCTGTCGATGCGTTCCGAGCCTTGGTTGTTGACCGACGAGACCTCCTGTCGATTCCAAACAGCGACAAGCGGAGTGAGCGCATCATGCTCGAGTAACGAGGAAGCCGGGCGTTCCGGTGCCCGGCATGCGATGGCGGTCAACGAGACGATCGCCGCGTTCGTCCTGGGCGGCAGCGCGCCCGGGGCCGCGGGCGGGGTCGGCACGGTGCGCTCCTGGTCGACCGAGACCGAGTTCCCGCTGCCCGGCGGCAAGCGCAAGGTGCGCCCGGACGGCGTGTGGCAGGCCCCGGAGATCGGGGTGCCGGTGTTGATGGTGGAGGTGGACCGCTCGACCATGGCCCCGGCCGACGTCGCCGCGAAGTTCCCCCGGTACCGCGAGCTGTTCTGCACCAAGGTCCGCGACACCGACCCGGCCCTCGCCGACCGGGAGCCGGCCGACCGGACGGTGCACTGGTGGCGCCGTACCTGGCCCGGCCACACCCGCGCTGGGTACCCGCCGGTCGCCCTGGTCGTCACCGACGCCGGACCGGTGGCCCTGGCCAACCGGCAGCAGGCCGTCGCGGACCTGTCCGCCGACTGCTGGCTCGGCCGGTGGTGCAAGGTGGTCCGCGACTACAACGACGACGGCTGGCGCGAGTACGACGACGCGGTGCCCATCATCGCCACCAGCCTGGAGGCCCTGGCCGAGCACGGGCCGCTCGGGCCGGTGTGGTGGCGCTACGGCCGCGACGGACGGCACTCCCTGATCGACGCGCTGGACAACCCGAACAACCGCGCCGCCTACGACCAGCGCCAGGCCGCCCGGGAGAAGAAGGCCAAGCAGGACCACCGCGAGCTGATGCAGACCCTCGCCTGCGCCGACTGCGGCAACGTCCCCAAGGAGGAGAGCACCTGGGTGCATGGCAGCCGCCAGTGGACCCGTCGCCCCGGCGGCCGCTGCTGGCCCTGCCACCAGGAACACACGGAGCGCCTGGAACGGGAGGCCGAAGAACAGCTGGAAGCCGCCCGGGCAGCGAATGCCGCGCTGCGCCCGTGCTGGACGTGCCGGGGCTCGATCGGGGGGAAGGAGGGCTCGAGGCTGGAGCTGCGGGAGAAGGCCCGGCCGGACCGGCTGGAGTGCCCCGAGTGCGTACAGGCTCGCGCCGCAAAGGACTTGGGCCCGCTCGTGCTGCCCGCCCCGACCAAGCGCGAGCTGGTGGCCGCGCTGGTGTCCGCTCCGGACGATCTGTGGTGGGAGGACCGGGTGCTGCACGCCAAGCTCTACCCGGCGAGGGGCCGCCGGGTGTGACCTGCTGGTGGTGGTGGGGGTGTTTTGGCCTCTCTCGCCGTGTTGTCTGGACCTTTGGTTGGTCCTGTTGGGGGCGGTCGGTGGGTGGTGGGTGGTGGTTGGTTTGGTGACTGTGTGTGGTGGTTGGCGGGGTCGGGGTGCTGTCGGGGGTGCTGTCGGCCCGCTTGGCCGGTTGGTGGGTGTTTCGCCGGTGATTCGGGCGTGAATTCCGCACGGCTGTTTTTGTTGACTGGTTTTCCGGCGGTTGCCTGAATTCGGGTCGGAATTGTGGGGTGCGGGGGTGGTGGCGGGGGTTGGTGTTCGGTTTGGTGGGGGTCGGGCCTCCGCGTCGTCCGGGCCTGCTGCGCCCGACTCCGGTCACCGCCGTCCAGGCCGGGGCCGTTGTCCGGGCCGGGCCCGCCGTCCCCGGTGCCCGTGCCCGCCTCGCTGGGCCGCCGTTCGGCGCCGGGCGGGCACCTCTCGTCGTTTTGGTCGTTGACCGTGGCATGGATGAGGACGAGTGGGACGAGTACCTGGACCCCGACGACGACCGGCCGCTCCCGCGCTGCATCGAGTGCGGGCGGAACTGGGGGCACGCCGCAGGGTGTGACATCGCCCGGCAGGAGGCCAGCGACTGGCCACTATGAGCTCCCGAGGCTGACCCGGTCGTCCTGGCCGGCCGCCGTTCCGGCTGGGTGGCTGGGTGGCCGTCAGGCCGCCCCCGGGGGGCTGTTCTGGTGGTCGTCCAGGGGTGGGTGGGGGCTGTCGCGCCTGCTGTCGCGTGGGGTGCTGTCGCGTGTTGTGGCGTGGGCGGATACCCCTCAACCCGTGTGTGTGGTGGGGGTGTGACAGGTGGGTGCGACAGGGGGCCGGGGTGGGGCCGCGGCTGTTGTTCGGGTGGTGGCTGCTGCCGGTGCCGGCGACCGCCAGGTGCCGGTTGTCCTGGCCGCCGTCCGGGGTCGCCGACGCCGTCCCGGGTCCGCCGTCCGGGGTGGCCGGGACGGTGGCCGTTGTCGGGGCCGGCCTTCTCGGCGGCCTCGTCCTGGTGGTGGTGCTCGGCGGCGGGGCGGCCGGTGGCTTGGTGGCGGGTGGGGGGTGCAACGCGGGGTGCAACGCGGGGTTGCGCGGGGGTGCAACACGGGGCCGTGTTGCGGGTCTGACCTGGTGTTATGTGGCCGGGAGCGGGGGCGGGTGGGCGTGTTGCACTTCGTGTTGCAGCGGGCTGCGCCGGTCCGCCGGCCTCGGATCCTCCCCGCTGCCCGCCCGCGCTGTCTCCGCCCTGGCGCCCGGTGCCGCGCCCTGCCGGTCCGTTGCCGGGGCCCTGGCCGCCGTCCTGGTCGGCCGCCAGGCCGTCCCGCTGTGCCCGTGCCCGCCCTGGCCGCTCGGTGCCGCGCCCCGCCCTGGTGGCCGTCCTGGCCGCCGTCCTGGTCCGGTGTTCGGTTTGGTGCCGCCGTCCTGAGAATTGCTCGGTTGACGCTTGGCGGGATTTCCTGGGCGGCCTGGAAGGGCGGTCTCCGTGTCGGTGTGGAGAGCCGTAGGCCCATTTTCGGCGTGCCCGAATTCGATTCCTCACCGCTGCGCCCCGGAAGGGGTAAGGATTGCCGTCTGAAAGGGAGAGGAAGGGAATTCGCATTCCAGCCGCAAGTGCGGCCTGACAGAACCGGGATGGACGGTTGCCGCGAGGTTGCCGGTTCGCGTCCCGTGCCCGTTCGGGGATCGGTAGGATAGAGCTGTTCGGAAGCCGGTGAAACGCCGCCGGATACGCTTCGGATTCCGGTCCGGAGTCTGCGGTTGAGGGCCTGTCAGGGGCCGCCGTCCGGGGCGCCTGTGAGGGCCCGCCGCCGGGGCCGGGCAGGCCCGAGCCGGACCGGTGGCCCCGGGCCCGCCTCCCGAGGGCCGCAGGCCCCGCCCCGGGGGCGGAGGATGGGCCGCCAGCCCAGCAACCACAAGGCGGAACCGCCCCCGAGCACCCCACCGGCCGGGACCGGGGAGGGGCTCCGGGGGTGGGGTTGTGACTGATACCCGAAGTCCGCGACACATCGTCAACGCCGAGGGCCGCAGGCCCCGGCCGGCACCCCCGCCCGATCGGAGGGATGGCCTACTACCCGAATTC
Organism: Kitasatospora sp. NPDC057542; assembly: GCF_042801945.1. Lineage (NCBI taxonomy): Bacteria > Bacillati > Actinomycetota > Actinomycetes > Kitasatosporales > Streptomycetaceae > Kitasatospora > Kitasatospora sp. NPDC057542. The sequence continues at coordinate 19 of NZ_JBHVFE010000010.1, read as the reverse complement.
CGCGTCACATCGTCAACGC
>NZ_JBHVFE010000009.1:0-54557 GCF_042801945.1 Kitasatospora sp. NPDC057542 | reverse complement strand
AACGCAACGTCGTCGAGCGTGCGATCAACAAGCTGAAGAACTTCCGCGCCGTCGCGACCAGATATGACAAGCGCGTCTACGTCTTCCTCGGCACGGTCACCGTCGCGGCACTGGCCATCTGGCTCCGCTCATGATCGACCGGACAGGACCTACGGGGCCACCCGCGAGCACTTCCTGGTCACCGTCCAACCGGGCTGGTTCTTCTCCTGCGACGGCTACCTGATGACCTGGACCATCGAAGCCTCACGCCTGGCCATCACCGCCGACACCAACCTGCTCCTGCCCCTGCTCCACGATCCGGTCCCGGACGTTCGGACTGCGGCCGCCGACGCGCTCGCTACTGCACTGGACCACCTCGGTCCCATCACAGTGGCGCTGCGGGCCAGGCTGGCCGTCGAGCAGGAACCACATGTCCGTGCGGCCCTCGTCCTGGCCTGCGCAGAACTGGCCCGCGGCCACTGCGAACCCGACACTGTCGGATGGCTCGGTACCCTGTGGCCCGACCCGGATCAGCCGGCGGATGTCCGCGTCGCGGCCGCACTCGCCTGGCTCTGCCTCACCGACAGCCCCGTCCCGGACTCCTTGCGCACCATGGTCGACGCCTTCGTCACCAACGACTCGGCCAAAGTCCTGGACGAGGTGCCGTGGTTCGCCCGTAACTACGGCCTTCTGAGCACCGTACGGCAACTCGTCCACGGCCGACCGTTCGCCTACCCCGTTCCCCCCTTGCCGAAAACGCCAAGCCACCACCCGCACTAGCGAGCGGTCTGATCTGATCGAGTCTGGGCCACGGCCGCTGAGCCCGAGGGCAACGACTCATCAACTTGTCAGGTTGGCCTCAGGAACAGGCAATTACCGCGACCTGCTGAGGGTCTTCGCCGCCTGACGCAACACTCAGCCCGCTGACGGCCCCGGGTCGCTCTCAGGTGCCCCGGGGCCGTCGGGACGGCGGGGCAGCAGGACGACGTTGCCTAGGTCCGCGCAGGGCTGTGCGTGCCGGTCGTGGGTGAGTACCGCTGCGGCGAGGGTGAGCCGGGTGATCTGTTGGCGGAGTTCGCGGATCTCGGCGTTCTGATCGGCGACGGCCTGTTTGAGGCGGGCGACGGTCTTCCGGAGCAGCTGTTCTGGTTCGGGGACCTGGCTGGTTTCGGTGCGGACCCGCTCGTAGAACTCGTTCTTCAGGTCCGCCGACGGGGTGGGGTGGTGGGTGGTCAGGCGGCGGCGGAGAGGAGGGCCGCGGCGGAGACGGCGAGGACGGCGACGAGTGCGAGGCGGGCCGCCCACTGGAGGAGGTGCATCTTGCGCTCGCACAGCACGCTGAGGGCGTGCAGGCGGGCGGGTCGGACGTCGTCGGCCAGGGCCTCGCGGATCTGGTCCGGGTCGGTGCAGCGGGCCCAGCGGGAGAATCCGTTGGACCTGGTGGGGTCGAGTTTGGGCATGACGACCAGGACCGAGAGCAGCGCGGAGGCGACGGCGGCCGCGATGCCGACGGCGGCTAGGGCGAGCGCGAAGGTGGGTGCCTTGCCGAGCGCGGCCACGCCGGCAATGAGGATGCCGGTGAGGCCGAGCAGCAGCGATGTCTTCGAATCCGTGCGGGCGAAAGCGCGCCGGTTCGCAGATTCCTGGATGCCTGAAACGACGAACCCGCGCGTCTCCGGCGGTTTGAGTGGCCGGAGCGCGCGCGTTCGTGGCATGTCGCGGGGCCGGAATCAGTGCACGATGGGGCGGTCAGGCCTTGCGCCGTTCGGATTCACGTTCGCCCGGGCTCTCGCATCCCGCGGACGGGCGGTCAGGGGCGGGAGATCACTCCGCCCCGGTGCGGGCCCTGAGAGGTCCGTACCGGGGCGGAGTGTGCGCGTCGGGCTACTCGGGTGACAGCGCTCATGGTGGCCGTCACCTCCCCGGCGCTCATCCCGAACCGCAACGGCCCCACCTCCGTGAACGGCTCCAGCACCCATTGCACGCGTTCCCCGTCCGGCCGGACACGCCACCACTCCTCAAACATGATCAACACTCTGCCTGACAACACCGCCATGCCGAACCAGTGGCACAACAGCGAGCGGGCACGGCACGCCAAGGACGACGAGCACCGTCTCGCCCGACAGTCACAATGACGGCGCGGCAGGCACAGCGCTACAACCCCGAGGCGGCCGGGGCGAGGGCGCGGCCTACGAGGCCGTGCCCTCGCGCTCTCGGCTACGGCTTCGTCTTGCCGGCGATGAACTCGTCCCAGGTGGCGACGGTGTCCGCCGGGGGCGCCGTGATGGCCGGGACGGCACCGAAGTCGGAGTACTCCTCGAAGACCTGGTCCTGGCCCTTGCTGCCGGTGGTGACCTCCTGCGACTTCAGGATGAGGTCGTCCTTGCCGACCCACATGTCGAGGACCGCCGAGGTCTCGCCCCGCCGCTTGGCCAACTGGACGTAGTAGTCGCGTACATCGTCCTTGATGGCGGGCCCGGTGTAGTGGGCCAGCTCGTCGAAGACCACCGTGCCGCGGTAGTGATCGGCCGGTCGGCCACCCACCTGCTCCTCACCGACCCACGAGGTGGACCCGGTCGCGGCGAGCGCGCCCGCGATCTCGTTGATGAACCCCGCCGCCCGCGAGTTGCCGGGGTCACCACCCCCGTTCTGGTCCATGCGGTACCAGCTCTTGCCCGGGACATGATCCGACTTCACATAGATCGCGTCGCCCATGGAGATCATGTGGTTGAAGCCGCTGGGGTTGTCCTCGGTCTTCTTCCCCCACGACTTGATGACCGAGGCGTACGGCTTCTGCTGGAAGAGCATCTCGGACCTGTCGGATCCGCCCTCTCCCGTCTGGACCGTCTTGTACGAGGCCCGTTCCGCGGTCTTCCTAGCCGCGACCACCAGCACGGTCCGAGCATCGGTCCGCTTCTTCGCCGCCTCGTCCTCGACCCGGCTCGCACCGCTGCTGTGGGACTCCCCGCCACAGCCTGCCAGAACCACCGTGAGCGCTGCCCCCGCAGCCGCCGCCACGATGCCCCTCCCCATCACCCGCACAGCTCTGATTCCTTCTCAGTTGTTTCGAAATTCACGATGATCATAGTTGTTTACCCAGGTCGGACCACCAAATGAATTTGCTCGTCCGCCTCTCGAAGCACCGCCCGCCCGCATCGGGCGGGCTGCTCCACCCGTGAACGGTGGGCGACAGAACGGGGCCGGCCGGACGAGCCCGAGGGGCCAGCGCGGACACCGGACCGAGCGCAGCGGACGGCCTGGCGGCCGACCAGGACCGCGACCACCGCCTACCGGCAGCTCGGCGACAAACACGGTGAAGCCAGCGCCTGGAACAACCTCGGCGCCACTCTCAAGGGGCCGCGCCGCTTCGAGGAAGCCGAACAAGCCCACCGCACCGCGACCACCACCTACCGGCAGCTCGACGAAAACTCGCCGAAGCCAGGGCCTGGAACAACCTCGGTGCGGCGTTGCGTGGTCGTGGTGAGTTCGAGCCGGCGGTTGAGGCGGGTGAGCGGGTGGTGGCCATGTTCGAATTCCTGGGGGATGAGCATCGGCGGGGTGAGGCTTTGGAGGAGTTCACCGCCACTCCGTCTGCGGCTGGATGGCCATCGGATGTCGTCCGAGCGGTGCGCCAGGACTCTGCTGAGGCGTACCGGCGGGCGGGCGCTGAGGAAGAAGCGGCGAGGGTGTCGGACATGGACGGCGAGTAGGGCGAGCTCATGCCTGTAAGGCGGCGTGTGTGCTTGCCGGCAGCGGTCTTGAGCCCTGCCGCCGACGCCAGGTCGACGGCGATGACGGTGAACTCAAAGCATTCGCGGCGCAGTTGGTTCGGCTGCAGGCCAGCGTAGAAATCGGCGGGGGTGCATCGCATCCGGCCTCGGCTCCACCCGACCGGGCCGCCACCGGCCACCGAGCCTCGCGGGCCATCCCAGACGACACGAAACCTTCAGCGGAAAGCGACAGAAGCCTTCAGTCCCAACGACACACGTCTTCAGCGGCGTGACCGCACCACCCCGGCGAGCTGGCCGCTGAAGGGAATCTGACGTACCAGCACTGAAAACAGCCTGTCGCCTAACACCGGGCCTCGGTCGGCGGGTACGCGATCGGGACATGGCTCTCGGAGCTGCGGGCTGCGGCCCAGGTGCCGGCCGGCCAGCCGGGGGCGCTCGTGCCGGAGCGGCGCCGGGCGCTGGAGGAGATCGACCCGTGGTGGTGCCCGGCCTGGCCGATCGCCTGGCAGCGTGTGTACGCGACCGCGCGGCAGTGGTGGTTGGAGGCCGACGGCCGGGTCGACTGGGCCGCGCTGCCTGCGGACACCGTCTTCGAGGGCGAGCAACTCGGACGGTGGGTGAAGGCGCAGCGGGCCGGGTGGGCCGATCTCGACCAGGAGCAGCGGGACCTGCTCGCGGCGATCGGCATCGAGGAGGACCAGGAGCTCGCCGCCGCGCGGGCTGCGGCCGCGGCGAAGCCGAAGGTGTCGCGGGCGGACCGGTTCGGCGCCGGCCTGGCGGCGCTGGCGGCCTTCGTCGAGCGGGTGGGCCACGTGAAGGTGCCGTGGGCGTACAAGACCGAGGAGGGGCTGTCTTTGGGGCCTGGCTGAACAACCAGAAGGCCCGGCGGGGCAAGCTGAGCGAGGAGCAGCGCGGGCAGTTGGAGGCCCTGGGGGTGGCCTGGTAGAGCCGCACCGGCCAGGCAGGTGTCCGTGGGCGGGGGTGGCGGCCTTCGTCTTCCTGCTGCTCGACTGCGTGGCCTTTGCGCTCGCGGCGGGCAGCCTGCGTGGCCTGCGGCGTGCGGTCCGCCTGTGGTTCGGGCCGGAAGCGTTCGTGATCACCGGCCCCCGCTGGGCCCGCCGAGCCAAGCGGGCTTGGATCGCCTTCTGGCTGGCGCTGGCCGTGGCGGCCGCCGGGACCGTGGTGGCGACGGTGGTGGCAGCCGCCAGCAGCTCCTGATCCGCCGGCAGCTCACCCCGCCCGCCCCTCGATCACCCTCGCCAGCCATAAACCCACCGCATCACCTGGGACCTGCTGCGGGACCACCGCGAGCTGGTCGACGCGGGCGTGAGGAACAGCTGCGGGTGAACCTGTCCATCGGTGACGCCCTGCCCCGGCTCGCACTCGCCGACGTTCGGCTCGGAGATGTCGACCTCAAGCAGGGGGAGTTGGTCCTGGTGCCGGTCGAGGGCGCGCTTCGACCCGGAGGCCTTCCCCGACCCCCACCGCTTCGACCTGGACCGCGCCAACGCCGCCGACCACTTGCCCCTCGGCGGCGGCTCCCACTACTGCCCCGCCACCTCACTCGGACGCGTCCACGCCCGGATCGCCCCGGAGGCGCTGCTGGACCGACTGCCGGATCTCGAACTCGCCTTGACCGTGAACAAGTTGGTCTGGCGAACGGGCTTCATGCAGCGGATTCCGGAGCGGCTTCCGGGGATGTGGCAGCCGAGGTCCTCGGGCCCCGCCCGCTGACCCTGTGACGCACCACCCGCATGCGGTCCGCGTCGGCCGCGGTGCGTGGGACAGCGAAAACAGGGCCTACTGGTAGCTCCAGGTCCGACCCGAGTTCCACCAGAGGCCCTGTCTTACGGCTTCTTACCCCCCCAGCTGCCAGCGGCGCGAGAGGTCGTTGTCGCAGGTGTACTGGACGAGGGTGACGTTGTTGTCCGCGGAGACCCCTCCGGCGACGGTCGCGCACTTGCCCGTCTTCACGTTGACGAACTGGTAGGAGCTGCCGTTGCTGTTGCTGAGGCGCCAGCGGCGCGAGGAGTCGTTGTCGCAGGTGTACTGGACGAGGGTGACGTTGTTGTCAGTGGAGACCCCTCCGGCGACGGTCGCGCACTTGCCCGTCTTCACGTTGACGAGCTGGAAGGTGTTGTTGCTCCAGTTGCTGAGATACCAGTGCCGCGAGGAGTCGTTGTCGCAGTTGTACTGGACGAGGGTGACGTTGTTGTCAGTGGAGACTCCTCCAGCGAGGGTCGCGCACTTGCCCGTTGCCATATTGACGACGTGGAAGCCTGTCTGTGCGCCCGCAGGGCCGGGGAGCAGCATCATGCCCCCGGCCACAAGCGCCGATGCCGTCAGGAGACGTGCCACAGTGTTCTTGGTCATCAGAGTGCTCCTCGCGTGATTACGGGAGGGGTGGAGACGGTCTCACGTGCAGCCTGCACTGCCGGTGTCGACCACGAAGGGTTGCCGGCGCAAGGGAACGGGGCGTGCCGCTATCGGAGCGGATCCGCCAGCCGTGTTCGCCGCCCGGTGGCGGGGCGAAGTGGCTCCTCGCCAGGAGCCCTGCCGTTGTCGCCAGACCTGGACGACCAACGGCACGAGGCCGGCTGGTGGCTGCCCGCACTCCGGCGCGCCATACGGCCACCGTGTCCACTATCGATGGCCGCAATCCGGCCCGCAACCGGAACCATGACCGGGAGCCGGTCTGCTGACTCCGGCCGCGGGGCCCGTCCGTGAGACGACGACTCCGTGCCGGCACGACGGGTGCGCGGGCGGCGATCGCCCGGAAGCCCGGGGTGGTGGGTTCGCGGTGGAGTCGTGGTGACTTGACGCCGAGTTCGGTGAGCGGGCGGCTGACGAGCTGCTCGATCCGGTCGCGGATCGGGCGGGCCGCGGCCACGTCCTGGCCGTGGTCCTGGCTGCCGCGGCCGACCAAATCCGTTGCCGGGCGGTGCGACTTCCGGCAGGCTGGTCGCCATGACGATCTGTCGAAAGGCCTATGTCGCGTAGGTCGCCCGCCCGCGTGCGCGCGGGCCTGAGCCGCATGCCCCGTCCGTCTGACCGCAGTCCACGTCGCGTCGTGCCCGGGGTCTCTGCTGCGACGCAGCGCCTGATCGCCGAGTTCGAGCGCGCCAGAGCACACCCTGGTGCGGTTGCCCTGGCCGTCACCGCATGGTCGAGAACGGTGCATTCCCGGCGTGTCCACCCGCCCGGTCCACCGTTCGTCGACGACTGCCCGTGTTGCGCGGACGACTACGGGCGCGATCTCCTGGAGGCGGCCCTGCGGGCCCTGCCCACTCGCGCCGCCCGTGAACTGAGGGCTGTGGTCAAGCCGCTGGACGAGGTCTTCCTCGCCCGCGTCCGACCGGACCCCGCCCACAACGGCCGCGAGGAGTGGTGGACACATGGGCTCTGAAGGTCGTCCACCACCGAGCGCCGCCAACAGGTCACGCTGCTCCTGGCCGGCTTCCGCCCGGGCCGCCCGCCCCGTTGCCGCCGGGAGTGACCGTTGGGTGTGGGTGTGTCGTTCCGGGGTGTTTGATCCGGCCGCAGCCGTGCCCGCGCGGCGTCGGCGCTTGAGCGCGAGATCGGCCCCGCCCCACAGGCTGCCCGGGCGACGGCGCACCGGTCCCGGGTGGCCGGGGCTCCACGGGCGGGACACAATCGTCGGGGTGGCGCGACATCCGCCGCCCCGCCGGTGGGACGGGGTATCGACCGGGAGGCGACTGTGGCCGGTGTGACCAGCACCGATCTTCTCGTGGACGCGTTCGACAGGATTCGTGAAGCGGTCGCCGACGCGGTCGACGGCCTGACCCCCGAGCAGTTGGCGTTCCGGGTGCGGGACTCGGCCAACTCGATCGCCTGGCTGGTCTGGCACCTGCTCGCCCCTCTGCGCGCCCGGCCGGCGACCTGGCGGAGCCGCCCGAGCAGGCTCCCGGGTGCGTAGCAGCGGGGTGCCGCGAACGTGTAGAGCGATAACGGCGTGGCGACTCCCCGTCGGAGGATGGAGACGCCTTACGGTCGTGCCGACTCCGAGCTGGCCCAGGACGGGACGCCCGTCAACCCGACACCGCATACGCCCCGACGGCTCGGCAACAATGCTGGCGACTCCGCTCAGCGGCTCCTACTTGCCGGGCAGGAACTCCGCGATCCGCGCGAACCGCGACGGGCCGGCCACCAGCATCCCGCTCACCACGGCGCAACCGACTACCACCACGGAGTGCACGGCTACGGGAAGCCCTGTCGAGGGGAGCAGCACGGTGGCGGCCACCGCCGAGGCTGTTGCGGCCGCGATCGCGAGGGCGAGCCGTACGGTTTCCGCAGCCGAGGCGCGCCTGGTCGACACAGGGCTCGCGCCTTCGAGTTCGGTTTCCGGTAGCAGGGCGGGCCATCAGGCCGGCGCCTCGACTTTTGGGTCGAGGCGCCGGAGGGTGAGGAAGGCGTGGGCGGCAGTGACCAGGGTGACGTGATGGTGCCAGCCTCGCCAGGTGCGGCCCTCGAAGTGGTCCAGGCCCAGGCCGTGCTTCATCTCGCGGTAGTCGTGTTCGATGCGCCAGCGGATCTTGGCCAGGCGCACGAGTTGGCGGATCGCGGTGTCGGGCGGCAGGCTGGTGAGCCAGTACTCGGTGGGCGCGTCGGCGCCCAATGGCCATTCGACGAGCAGGGTCTCGGTCGGCAGGACGCCGTCCCAGGCAGCGCTTCCGCCCGCGTCTGCGGCGGCGAGCGTGCGGGGGATCTTCCCCGCGGGCCGCACTTGCAGGACGCGGAAGTGCGAGCGCATCGCTCCGCGGCTGCCCTGACGCCAGGTGACCTGCCGGAACATCCGGCGGCCGCCCGCGGTGGCGAGCTCGTGCAGGGCTACGGAGTCCGTGCGGTAGCGGGGCAGTGTCCTGCGTCCTGCGCCGCCGTAGGCGGGCGCCTCGGGCTGCGCGTCGTGGCGGTGTGCGGTCTCGTCCCCGCGCACCGCCACGATGTAGTCCAGATCCTGCGAGCGCAGGGCATGACGGAAGGCGGCGGACTGGCCGTAGAGCTCGTGGTCGGAGTCGTGGGCGCCGCCGAGCGGGCCCTAGCAGGGGTGCACTGGCCCGGCCGTAGCTCGCGCCGCCGGAGGCGACGCAGGAGGCCACGCGCCGGATCCGCACCAACGCGAACCCCGCGCCCAGCAGCAGATTGCACGCGCGCGACCGGATGTCGGTTGCGCCGCCGGGCTCACTCTTGAGGTCGTAGTTGTCCAGCGGCACCCCCTCCGACGACAGCACATTCAGGGGGGCCAGCACGCCGCCGCGCTCCCCGCCGTCGGCGGCCTCGGCGGCCGACGCCCCGGCGAGCAGGAACAGGAACGTCATGCCCGCGGTCATCAGCACCATTCCGTAGCCCGCAGCAGCCGCCCAGCCGAGGTCCCCGAGCCCCACGGCGGCAGACCAGGCGTGCGGGTCGGCGGTCGCAGGGCCTACGGCCACCGCAAGCAGAAGACCCACATCGGCCACCTCGGTGACCGTGCCCCGGGCCAGCCCTCCGCCCGGTACCAGCGGGCGCAGCGGGTCCAGGACGGGGAGGGTGCCGCTGGGGGTCTGCCGGGCGCGGGTGGCTGGCGAGGTCGCGTCCATGAGGTCGGCCAGGCGCCGGGCAGGGTCGGCGGGGGCGGGTTCGGGGACGGCGGTGAGCGTCATCGGGACCGCTCGCCGTGGTGGGGTGCGGTGTCCGCGGCGGGGTCGATCAGCCGCAGGCTGTCGTCCACGATGACCCATCCGGCCTGCTGGTCCTCGCCCCAGCGGGCGTAGGCGATCCAGGGCGCGTGCGGGGTGGGTCGTCGGCGGATGGTGATCAGGGCCGAGCGCCAGGTGCCGGCGGCGCGGAGCCAGGCGAGCCGCCAGCAGCCCTCGCCCGGCTCCACGCCGGACGGGCCCGCCAGCTCGGGCAGCACCCGGACGGTATCGCGAGGGGCGGAGGCGGCACGCGCGGGTTCGGCCAGGGGACGGATGCGGGCGGCGTCGAAGAGGTTCCCTGTCAAGTTGTGCGTGTTGAGGTTCCGTGACCGAGACATGCGTGACGGTTCGTCAGGGTACGAAGGGGCGGTGGAGAGCGGTGGGGACCGGGCGCGTGGGGCGGCCGGTGCCGCTCACCGGCAGGGAGAGCAGGGCATGACACAGTCCGACGGCTACCACTTCTACATCGCGTACTCGGGCGGCGACTCGTTCGCGAACGGGCTGGCGGTCCTCGATCCCGGCACCGGACGGATCAGGGCGACCGCGGGGTCCGGTCCGTTGCGGGGGGTGCTGGCCCGGCACGACGGCACGGGCACTCGTCTGTACCTGCCGCTGGAGAGCGACGCGATCAGCCGCACCGGTCAATTCGCCATGGTGGACACCCGGACCCTGGAGGCCGAGACCTCCACCTACCGGGGGACGGCCGTTCTGAGCGCCGTGGACCCGGCCGCGACCCGGCTGTTCCTCCTGCAGCTGCGGGACGGGGTGATCGAGGTGGACACCACCACCGGCGCGAGCACCTTCCACGAGGCGCCGGGCAAGCCCTTCACCACCTGGATGACCCAGGCCTCCGACACGGGAAAGCGGCTGTACCTGGGCAACGTGAACAACGCCGGCAACAGGAAGCACACCCCCTACGTCATCGCCCTGGAAGGCGGCGTCCCGGTCACGCCACAGGCCGGCGAGCAGAGCGACGAAGCGGGCGCGGCCGTCGTCGTCGCCGCACCCAAGGAGAACTTCACCGTCCGGATCCTGCTCAGCCCCGACGGCGCCACCCTGTACGCCTGGGTCCCCGGGCACACGGACCCGCTGGTCGCCATCGACACCGCCACCATGGCCGTCACCGCCCGCGCCGAGGGCCCCGCCCCGGCCGCCACGGCCATCACCCCGGACGGCACCCGCCTCTACGCCCTGTACGCCGACGGGCGCGGCCTCGTGCTCGACCCGGCCACCCTCTCCGAGGCCGGCACCTTCCCCGGCCTTCCCGATGCGGCCCCCGTCCTCGCCGCCGCGCCGGACGGCACCCTGTGCATCGGCTACTCCAACCGCATCTGCACCGTCGTACCTCCCGATGCCGACACCTCCTCGGCCCCCGCCCGCCTGAACGGCGTCCCACTGGCGGTGGCCGCCGCCACCGCGACCGAAGTCGCCCCCCAGCCCGAACCCGAGTACGTCGGCGAATACAAGCGCGACGGGGCGCTCCGCAAGGAGCAGGACGGCAACCTGTTCACGGCCGGCGCCTTCTGCCCCCGGGGCACCCGCATCCCCGGATACGACAAGGTCTACGAGGGCCACTACATCCTCACCGACTCCGACAGGGACGAGAACGGCGGCGTATGGCGCAAAGTCCCGTACGGCGGTCAGAGCAAGTACTTCTACCGCATCCCCCAATGGGGCAACCTGCTCGTGGACGGCGACCAGGTCACCTGGAAGTAGCACCGCAACCCGCGGTCACGCCGGCGCGGAGACCACGAGCCTTCCACCGGCGCAACCGGCCCGATCGGCATCCGGCATCCGGGCGTGCGGCCACCGCATCCCTCGGCGTGCCGTCCTGGGGCCAGGGGCCGACGGGGGGTGATGCAGACAGGGTCCCTTGGGCCTGTGTCGTGGCAGGCCGCCCGTCATCCGGCAGATTTCCAGGCCGGGGTGCTGGCTCTGGTGGAGGCCGACGCCGATCGACGGCGGGCCTGCCTGACAGGGAAGAGATGGGTACGGTGGGAGTGTCCTGGTGGTCCTGGTGCTCTCGTCACAGGGAAAGGTGCGTGCCATGGATGTCGTTCTCGTCCCGGCGGGTGGTGGCGAGGTGCTTGCCGGCTCGACCGGGATGCGCATTCTGGAGGACGGCTCGCACACCGGGCACCGGGTGGGGGTCATGGTCGGCCGTCTGCCGCCGAACAGCGGCGGGCCGCCTCAGCACATCCACCGTCAGCACTCCGAGACGTTCTACGTCCTGTCCGGGACGATGCGCTTCACGTCCGCCGGCGAGCACGCTGACGTGGCTGCCGGAGGAATGGTGACCGCACCGATCGGTGTTCCCCACACCTTCTCGAACCCGGACCCCGCCGAGTGGGCAGCCTTCATCTGCACGGTGGCTCCGGACCTCTACATCGGCTACTTCCGCGACCTGTCCACCCTGATCGCGCAGCACGGCAGCCTGGACCAGGTGGAGGAGAACGCCATCCTTGAGGTGATGGCCCGCTATTCGACCGAGCCGTACCCGCCGCCGGGGTCATAAGCAACCACAGCCCCGGACTGGAACGGGTGCGCACTCCCACGCAAGCAAGCAGCACTCCCCCACGCCTGCGAAACGCCCTGACAGACTCACCATCAGCGCTGGGCACCGCAGTCCGGGAAACACAACTGCCACCAGGCCACCGCTGTAGCCGCCGAGCCCCGCTCAGCGCTCCCGCAGCTCCAGCACCGAGCCATCCTGGCTCCCAATCGAGCCCCGGCACGTCCAGCACGGGCGCAGCGAGGCGTTCGCCGTGCGGGCGGTTTCCAGTTGCTCTTCGGCCTCCCGTTCCAGGCGTTCCGTGCGTTCCTGGTGGCAGGGCCGGCAGCGGCCGCCGTGGCGGCGGGTCCAGGGCGTTGCACTGCGGCTGCGGAGTGCTCAGCTGTCGAGTTCGCGGGTGATCTTCGAGCGGGCGGGGGCCCAGATGTTCTCGGGCAGGAAGCCCTCCTCGCCGATGCGGTCCAGTTGCGTCGAGACGTAGTGCCCCGTGGCGTCGCAGTCCTCGTCGGCCTCGTCGAAGAACGTGATGCTGCCGGGGTCCAGGTGGAAGTTCCACTCCGGGTTGTGGGGCGCCGTCTCCGAGACGACCCGCCCCTGGACGTGCACCCTGGATGTCTCGCTTCCGGCGAGGATGTCCCGGGCCTGGCGGATCTTCGCCTCGTCGTCGAGCCGGAAGATGAACTCGTCCTCGTTCGGTGACGGGACGAGGCTGAAGAGGGCAGTCGCCATCGCATGCTCCTGTATGAGTACGAATCAAGGGCCTCTCGACGCTACGGCGCCCGGGCGATGGCACGCAATCGCTCGATCGGGTGCCGGCAGCGTCGCGCCCGCGGTTCTCGCCCCTGTTCCGTCCGGGGGTGAGGCGAGGCCAGGAGCCGCGTTGCCTCGTCTCGGCGACCTTGCCCGCCTGGCACCCGGGCGGGCGGCGCTGTGGTGACGCCAGCACCGGGCGGCAGCTCGCGGTGTCAGGGCTGTCGCTGGCCCAGTCCCAACGTGCCGGGTCGGAGGGCCGGGGCCCGTAGTGGGCGCGGCCACCAGCGCCGTACCGGTCGATCTCAGCAGCCCGCGGTGGTGCTGGTGGTGCATTGCGGCGACCCTACCTGCCCGGCGCCAGGACGCCGGACAGGGCGAGCCGGGCCTGGGGCGCGCTGGCGGCGGATCGGGCGGATACGGCCGCCCCGGACCGGGACCGCATCGACCCGCACCCGGACCGGCTCGGTCAGCGTGCTGGCGGTCACCGCCGGGTCCAGGTCGGGCACGCGGGCTCGTGCCAGGTCGTACGGACGACGCCCCCTCCGGGGGTGAGGTGTTCGCTGGACCAGGTCCGGCAGCACCCGCCGACCGGCCGGACCGGGGCTGGCGGCGTGGTGGCGCGGACCGGACCAACGGATGCGGGGACGGCGGGCGCGGCCGGACGGCGTCGGCGGCGGGGGCGCCTGGTGGAGGGTGTCGTCATGCGGAGGCTCTGCCCGCCCCGCCGTCCCGCCGAACCTGGACGCCACCCGGACGGCCCAGCCGCGGCCGTTCTCACCGGCCGCTGACCTGTGCAGACATCCGAAACGTACCGGCGGCGGCCGGGTCAGGGCGGGCAAACTCCCCGTCGGGCGACAACCGCCCGCGACAGTGGCGGGAGCCGTCAGTGCGCGGGCATCACCTGCCCAATTGCCATGCGGCTGCGTAGGAGACGTCCATAATGCCCAGATGCTGGTCATAAACCTGGACGTCGTAGTTGGCGACGTGAGTCCCGGACTCGTCCAGCACGGGAATCGAGCTGGGGACGAACGGCCCGCGACGGACGGTCAGCACAGGCTGCCCGTCCTTGTACTCCAGCGTCAACGTGCCGACGTCCTCGGGCTTGACCTCGGACGCCGGGACCGGCGTCGGCTGCACGGGTGCCGTCGCCTCGGGGGTGGAAGTCAGCCCGAGGCTTGCCATCTCCTCGGGTGACATCTGCCTCTTGGCGGGACCCTTCGAGTTGGGCGTGGTCTCGGACATGGCCGCCTCCTCACCGGCCGGCTTGCCGCCGACGCACCCGAATCATTCCATGACGGCCCGTCAGAAACCCTTGTGGCCAACTCCCGATTCCAGGCGACGACGCCCAGGCGTGCTCGGAGAACGCCGTGCTCGGGCCGTCCCGCTCGGGGCGCAGCGCCGCCACGTTCCCACTCAACTCGGAAAGCCGGGCCCACAACTCGTCAGTGACAGCGCCCCCACGACGCAGGGCCTCTTCCACACGGCCCGACTTCCGGGCGATGGCCAGCCCGCGCCACACCGTCCGCACCGACACCCCAGCCGACTCGGCAGCGATCCGCGCATGCACCGACGACAACTTCCCCGCCTCGTCCACAGCGAGCAGACGCTGTACCACCACCTGCCGCGTGAGCGCCCGCTCCCGCGAACGGGACACAAGCGGTTCCACATCGGCCACGGATACCAGAGACGTCTCCGCAGAGAGATCGGCGGTCATGCGCACCAGCCCACTGCCCCGCCCAAGCGGTCTGTACAGGAATGAGCATCCTCGTGTCAGCCGTCATCCTGGTGTGCTAGGCACAATCCGCGTGCCATGACAGCGGATTGGTCACTTCGTGACAGCCAAGATCCACGACACCACCAGGAAGAAACCCAGCTCAACCATCTACACTCCGGACAGACCCGCTGACACCCAACCCGCTGACACCACCCCACACACTCACACGCTGCGCGTAAGAGCTGACCGGCGGCGGCCGGCCCCGACGGCCGGTGAGTGTGTCCTTTCGCAGTCCAGGGCGTTGCGTCTGTTGCCAGCTGTCTGGCCTTCACCACAGAGACGTAACCGGAGAGGGTATCGATGGACACGCCATACACCACGACAACGCAGGTATTCCGATCGCGAGTGACGAACACTTGCTGACCATCGGCTCGAACGGGCCGGTCCTACTCCAGGACCACTACCTCATCGAGAAGATGGCCCAGTTCAACCGGGAGCGGGTGCCCGAGCGGGTGGTGCACGCCAAGGGCGCCGGCGCGTACGGGTCCTTCCAGGTCACCAACGATGTCAGCCAGTTCACCAAGGCCGACCTGTTCCAGCCCGGCAGGAACACCGAGGTGCTGGCCCGCTTCTCCACGGTCGCCGGCGAGCAGGGCTCGCCCGACACCTGGCGCGACCCCCCGCGGCTTCGCCCTGAAGTTCTACACCCAGCAGGGCAACTACGACCTGGTCGGCAACAACACGCCGGTCTTCTTCGTGCGTGACCCGATGAAATTCCAGGACTTCATCCGGTCGCAGAAGCGTCGTCCGGACAACGGGCTGCGCGACCACGACATGCAGTGGGACTTCTGGACGCTGTCGCCGGAGTCGGCGCACATGGTCACCTGGCTGATGGGTGATCGCGGTATCCCCAAGACGTACCGCCACATGAACGGCTATGGATCGCACACCTACATGTGGATCAACGCCGGCGGCGAGAAGTTCTGGGTGAAGTACCACGTCAAGACCGACCAGGGCATCGACTTCCTCTCCCAGGCTGATGCCGATCGCCTGGCCGGGGAAGCCCCGGACTACCACCGGCGCGACCTGTTCGACGCCATCGCGGGCGGCAACGCGCCCTCCTGGACGCTGTATGTGCAGGCGATGCCGTTCGCCGATGCCCCGGACTACCGCTTCAACCCGTTCGACCTGACCAAGGTGTGGCCGCACGGCGACTACCCGCCCATCGAGGTCGGCCGGCTGACGCTGGACCGCAACCCCGAGGACTACTTCACCCACATCGAGCAGGCGGCATTCTCGCCCTCCAGCATGGTGCCCGGCGTGGGTCCCTCACCGGACAAGATGCTCCTCGGCCGGCTCCTCTCCTACCCGGACGCCCACCGCTACCGTATCGGCGCCAACCACGCGCAGCTCCCTCCGAACCGTCCGCACAGCGCGACGAACTCGTACGCCAAGGACGGTGCGATGCGCTACGAGCCGGCCAACACGGCCCGCCCGTACGCGCCGAACTCCTACGGCGGCCCGGCGGCCGACACCAAGCAGTACGGCGAGATCGCCGGCTGGGAGACGTCCGGGGAGATGGTCCGTGAGGCGTACAAGCTGCACCGCGAGGACGACGACTTCGGTCAGGCCGGAACGCTGGTGCGGCGAGTGCTGGACGACGCGGCCCGCGAGCGCCTGGTCTCCAATGTCGCGGGACACCTCCGCGACGGGGTGAGCGCCCCGGTGCTGGAGCAAGCCCTGCAGTACTGGCGCAACATCGACAAGAGCACCGGCGACCGCATCGCGACCGCCGTCAACGCCAGCTGACGACTCGACGCCGAACCGACCGGCCACGAACTGCACCACCAAGGCTCGGGGACCTGGCTGGGGACCAGGCAGGTCCCCGCCTTGGGAGCCAGGGGAAGCGGACGACGGTAGCGAATCCCCTCCGCCGACCGACGACTGTCCAAGGCGGGGCGATGCCGCCCGCTCTTCATAGCCAACCCCGAAGCCCCCCGCATTCAACGGACCGGGTTCGCGGGAAGAACAGAACGCCCCGGCGGGAACCCGCACAAGAAAGCCCGTCCCCAGGGGATCGGCCCGAGCGGGTCAACAGTCGGTGGGTCACCGGCCCGGCAGCTCGGCGCCCGGCCGGTCGGCATCGGCTGCGAGGATGGCGGCCACGCCCGCATGTGGCGAGTCGAAACCGCCACGGACGAGACGGTCCACACCAGCGCCAACGGGGGCGCCGACGGCAACGGCGTCTGGGTGAACAAGGGTGCGGTCCCGGGCTGGCGCATCAGCCACGGCCCCGCCCTCGCCAACGACGCGGCAACCGGCGCCCTGAGCATCCTGATAGACCCGCCGCTAGATCGGGCAGAGGCAGGGCCGCCGTCAGCAGCGCAACGATGCGCAGGTGCAGGGGCCCGGCCGCCGAGACAGTGGTCACCTGCCGTCAATTCTCAATCACTCAGGGGAGTTGGAATGTCGCAGACGCGGGACGCCGCAACGGTCGGGCCGGACCCGGACCTGAGCCTCGCCGAGATCTGGGCGCCGATCTCGGAGAACAAGAACAAACTCGTCCAGGACGACTACGGGATCGAACCCAAGGCGGTCATCCCCCTGTACGAGGAGCACGAGGTCGGCGACAAGATCAGCCTGTACTGGGGGGAGAGCACCGTCGTCCCGGACGTCGAGTACGAGTTGGCCGCAGGCGACCTCGGCCGGCACGAGATCGGGTTCCGGGTGCCGTGGTCCTACATCAAGGGTGCGGGCAAGGGCGACATCCCGGTCTGGTACACGATCACCCCGGACGACGCGGACGCCCCCGTACAAAAGTCCACCAGGACCTTCGTCACGGTCGAGGCCGTGGCCGCGGCTGTCGAACCCGACTGACCACCCCTGCCCGGCGCGGCGAAGCCCCCGACGTCGCGCCGCCCTGGATTGCGGCCGGCCGATAGGCGGCGATCCGCGCACCCCAGCCGAGGTCCAGGCCCTGCTCGACTTCCTCCGGACGGTTTGGTGGCTGTGACCTGCGGCATCAAGGTATGAGGAGGGGCCACCAAGGCTTCCCGCCGACACCTTGATGCCCGGTCTGGTCTGGAGGCAACAGGTGCAGCGCGTGCAGCAGTACGGCGGCAACGTCGGCTGGCGCCGTACTGCACCGGAAGGCGATCTCGGCTATTTGCCAAGAGATCTTGATCGACCGCAACCACCGAACCGCACGCAAATCCACGGGTCAAGCCATCACCAGTCTCGGAGTCGACCACGCAGCCACGCGGTCAGCCGTACAGAAGTTCGGCAGCTGGTGTGTGGTTACCGGTCACCGAGGCGCCGGCCATCGCCGAGGCGGCCGTCGTCGGGTCGGTACCGGGCGGCACCACCAGCAGCAGGAAGTGGTCCTGGAAGCCCCGGGTGACGCTGATCGTCGCATCGCTGCCGGCGAACCAGTTGATCCTGACCATCAGGCCGTTCGCCGCGACGGACCGGGGCACACTGTCCCAGGCCGAGGTGTCGAGGCCGACCCGCAGGATGCGCCCGAAGTGGGCGCCGAGCGCGGTGATCAGGTCCGGCAGTTCAGCGAGGACGTGGTTCGAGCGGGGCCACCAGGCCCCGTCGAAGACGCCCTGCCGCGCCATCGTCGGCTCCAGCTCCAAACGCGGCAGCAGCGGGGCAGCGGGCACCGTCCACGGCCCGAAAGAGGAAGAAGCGGGGAAGGGGATCGGCATCATGCGAAGCCGCCCGTCCGGTCCACGAGGGACCCATCATGCCCCAGGGCGACGTCGACGCTGATGCCGGTGTGCGGAATGTCCTCGGTTGTCTCCCACGCTACTCCCCCACGGCCTCCCCGGGCCGCCCACCGCAGGAGTAGCCTCGAAGACATCCAGGGCATCCCGCATTCCGGTACCCGTTCCGGCTTCGTTCTGGGTGAAGGACAGCCCGGCAGCCCCGCCCCGGCGGGCAGCCGGAGACGGGAACGGTGAACACCGTGACCACCCACTCCCCGCAGTCGGCACGGCTCGGCCATGGCCTGACAGTCGCCGACGCCATGGAACCCTGTGACTACCAGATAGCCGACGACAGCACCGTCGACCAGGCCAACGACGTCCTGCGCGGCGGCGACATCGAGTACCTGCTCGTCCGCGGCCACGACGGCCGGTGCGAAGGGCTGGTCACCCGCGCCGGACTCCGCCCGTTCCTGACCCGCTCCTGGGACACCGAGCGGACCGCGATCAGCGCCACCTCGCACCAGCGCGGCCCGTTCGCCTGGCCGACCATGGGCCTGGCGCTGGCCGCACTCGCGATGCGGATCAAGCACCTGGCAGTCTGGCCCGTCGTCGACGAGGACGGCTACATCCTCGGCGTCCTCACCGCGGACCGCGCCACCGGCCTCCTCGCCGATACGCCGGTCTGACCAGTCACCACCATTCCTCGACGAGGTCCAAACCCGGGCCGTACGGCACCGTCGCACGCCGGCACGGCAACGCCTCCGCCCCCGGTCAAGATCAAGTGGCAGAACCCATCGCTCGTCAAGACCGATTGACAAATGGTCACAATCTCGCGTCAGGGGAGAACAGTGTTAGGTAACGGTGCGGATCAGGCGGCCGAGCCGCGGCCGGTGTTCGAGTTCGGCGCGCAGCGCCTCCAACACTTCGCCCGCTGCGGGCTGCGCTGCGGGCCGGCCGGCCGCGAACATGCCATCCGACGGCGGCTTGAGAGCGTGGCGACCACGCCGTCGCCGGGCCCAGGACGGCTCGTGTCAGCCGGGACGGGCTGAACATGGTGACCTCGCCGGGACCGTTCTCGTTCGCCCGCCGTGACAGCCGACACCTCGATCGAAGACGCCTGGGAGTAGCTGGTCCGCAGCGTGGACCGAGTGCTCGAAGCCCGCGCGGCCGTGGCCGAAGCGGAGGAGCAGCTGCGCGTGCGGCTGGGCAAAGCTGCCCCGGCCGGTGTCGCCTTCGCGGTGATTGAGGCTCAGCTCAGCCGTCCGGCGGCCGGCCCGTGTGACGCACCGGCCGCCACCGTGCCGCTCGCTCGAACGCCGGACGATGAGGAGCGCCTGGGCGAGCGGCTGGCCGAATGTGCGACGAAGAAGGACGCGCTGGAGTTGCTGTACCGCGTGCGGGTGCGGCCCGGTGACGTTCGCCGTCGCAACGCCGTCACCGAACCGCTGCTCGCGGAACTGCTCACCTACGGCATCACGCTCGACCGGGGATCGGCCAACCGCTACGTCGGGGGCTTCGGCACGCCGGCTGCCCGTGACCGCGGACCGTCTACAGGTGCGGGCCGATCAGCAGCACGGTGACCACGCCGCCGTCCTGGTCGTCGCCGTCGGCCGGTCCCCAGGTCCAGAACAGACGTCAGGCGCCGGCGCCCGGGTCGACGTACGACGTCCACGCCCGGCGCCCGCGCTGTGGCCGGGCAGGCCGGGGTAGCGGTGGCTGCACAGGCCGGGGCGGCGCGGGTCGGCGGCCAGGCGCTCAGGGGGCGGCGGCCCTGCTCCAGGCAGGTCAGGATGCGGGCAGCGGCGTCGGTGAAGTGCAGCTTCGGCGTAGCCGCGTGGCGGCCGGTCAGACTTCGCCGGTCAGGTACCGGGTCAGGCTGGTGAGTTTGAGGAGCCTGGTCACGGGGTGTCCGATGCCGCGCAGGATGAGCCGTCCGCCGCTGCGGTCGGCCTGGTTGCGGGCTTGGACGAGGGCGCCCAGACCGGCGCAGTCCATGAACGTCACCTCCGACAGGTCGAGCACGACTTCGCGGTGTGCCCGCAGCGCATCGGCCAGTTGGCGGCGCAGTGACGGGGCGGTGGCGAGGTCGATGTCGCCGCGCGCCGTCACTACGGCAGGTGCCGGGCTTTGGTCGTGCATGGCGTCTGTCGAGTCGGGCTACCAGTAGTGCCGGCGTCCGGCGATGCCGTGGCCCACCGCGCCGAGGAGCCAGAGAATCAGGCCGAGAACTACCAGAATGATACCGATGGTCCACAGCACCGAGATGCTGGTGACGAAGCCGATGATGAGGAGGATCACTCCAAGGACGATCACGGTGGCCTCCGAAGGTTCAGAGCTGTTTCGCGAATGGCCGCGCAGTGCTCAGCTGCTCAGCAAGCGGTCGAAGAAACTGCGGTACTTCTGCAGAGCAAGCCGCAGCTCCTCGGTGTCAGCGCTGTCCCCCCGGTTCCACTGACTCTCGAGCCGCTGCTTGCGGTCGGCGAAGGATTCGGCCAGTCGCCGCATGAGGTCGGCGACCAGTTCGTCGGCGGTCCGAACAGCCTCGCGCGGGTCGTCGACGAAGCAGGTCTGCACCTGCTGCCAACGGGTGCGCAGCTCCTGTGCCTGGGCCGACGGCAGCAACGGTTCCTCGCCCTCCTGGCCGGCCGCGCCGCGGTCGGCAGCCTCCCCTTGCGCGGTCGTATCCTCAGGAGGCGTTGCCGCCTGCCCGCTGTCCACATCCGTCCTCTCGCCGGTGGCCTCGCCCGGGAAGACGGCCCGCTCCTGCCGCGCATCGGGCGTGGTCTCTGCTGTCGCGTCAGACGTCATCCGGGGCTGATCCATGGCGCCTGAGTGCCGTTGTGTCCCGGTGGTCTCTGTTTCCTCGTTCTGCGATCCGGTGGCGGCGATGTCCTCGGTCGTCATCGGTCCCTTGTCGTCGTAGCGCTGTGGCGTCATCTCTGTCATCTCCGTGGCGATTCGTCGTCCCGCGCCGCCTGCCCGCCGTCGAGGAGCGCTGTGAACAGCGCGCGGTAGTGCACCATCGCCCCGCGGAGTTCTTCGGTGGTCGCGTCACCGTGACCGGCCTGGGCGTTGACCGCATGCGCGGCGCGGTAGTGCTTCAGGGTGTTCGCGTGCTCGACGGACAGGTCACGTAGTCGCTGTTCGTAGTCCTCGGTGGGGTAGCCGCGCTCATGCATGAGCGCGGTGACCAGGCCGTCGGCCCGCTGGACGGCCTCGCCGGGACGGTCGACGAACTCCTGCTGCACCTGCGTCCAGTCCTGCGCGTAGCGCTGTCTGGTGTCGGGGGCCAGCGGCTTGATCTCCAGCTGCTGGTGGCGCTGTTCGCGGCGGCGTAGTTCCTGCTCGGCGGCCAGTCGGCTGCCCGAGCTGCGAACGGTGCGCTCGTACTCGGGGCCGAACTGTTCCCGCAACCGGCGACGGCGGGCCACGAGCCACAACGCCCCGGCGATCAGGAGCAGCACGACCACGACGGGCACGATGATCGCGATGAGGGTCCCTGTCGACATCAGGTCCTCCTTGGTTCTTCGGTGGCCTGCCGCCTTGGCCGGTGTCTTGAGACGTCCTCTTCGCCGGGTGCCCGCGCGGGGCCGCCGTCGTCGGCTCTTCCTTCAGCCGATACCGGGGCTGGAGGAGCCTTGGTACGAGAGCGGGGAGATCGCAGGTGTGGCGGGGAGCGAGCCCACATGCTTCGGGAGTGGGGCTTGCCGGGGCGGTGCCGGCGGTCGCGGGGCTCGTATGCGGCTGTCCTGTCCCGCGCAGGGGCCCGTCTCGGTCACTTCACCGGGCAGCCGTACCTGGGGCCGGCCGCACAGGTCACTCGCTGGGGGCGTCGGCTCGGGCGGCGGGCGACGGGCAGTGGCCATGGCCTTGGTCACTCTGTGCTGCGATGGGTGGTGCCAGGGGTAGGAGCTGGCTGGCCGCGCCGGCAAGAAGCGAACCGCTCCAGGCTCTCCCCCAGCTCGGTGGCGGTGTCCTGCTGGTGGTCCAAGGTGCCTTGGCGGGATTCGCCGGCAGCGAGGCAGGCCTCGTGGCCGGTGACCGCGTGGCGGACCATGCGGCGCAGTGGCTCGACCTGACAGGTCTGGTCGCCGTTCTCGTGGTGGCGGCCGATGCGGTCGTAGGGGAAGCCGGCGAGGGCTTCCAGGTGGTCGCGGGTGAGGCTGTCCATGGTGACCTTCACGCGGTACGCGAGGATCCCGGCCGATAGGCGGCCTGGCTTGCCCTTCAACCATTCGCCCACGAGCGACCCATGTCAACGGTTACACGGATTGTTTTTCGTGCTTACGACTGCGTGAATCGACGGTCGTAAGCTGGTGCCATGAACGAAGGCCCCTCGACGACGCGGCAGTGGACCTTCTTGACCAACCACGCCCGCGTTCTGGTACAGATCGCCCGCGATCCCGGCATCAGGGTGCGCGACATCGCGGCACGCTGCCTACTGACCGAGCGGGCCGTCCAACGGATCATCGTCGACCTCGAAGACGCCGGCTACCTGACCCACGAACGCACCGGCCGCAGCAACCACTACCACGTCCAAGCCGCCAAACAACTACGCCACCCAGCCGACGCCGGCCCCAGCCTCGCCGAACTCCTGGCCGTCCTCCTGCACTGACTCAGGCTTGCGCCCCTCCTTCACGCGGGCCAGGCCGGTCAGGTCATAGTTGAGTTCCACGAAGATTCCCTCGTCGCGCCAGGCCGCGTAGTAGGCGTAGACCGTGGAGTGGTTCGGGAAGTCGTGCGGGAGGTACTTCCAGGGGATTCCCGTGCGGTTGACGTAGAGGATCGCGTTGAAGACGTCGCGCAGTTCGACCTGGGCCGATTTCCCAGTGGGCCGGCGGTCGAGCCGGGCCTTTCTCCAGGCCGTCAGTTTCGGTTCGATCAGGGCCCATCGGGCGTCGGACAGGTCGCTGGGATACGGCTTCCGCTGGCTCACGGCACCAGCGTCGGCACGGATGCGGCGGAGGATCCCGTTCCGCAGCTCGTTGGGCGGTTCTATGACTTCTTCAAGCCAAACGGATTTCAGAGCACAGAAGCGGATGAGATGGACAGCCCAGCCGGCAATTGAAGGCGAAGCAATCTTCTCCTATCGGCTGCAGTGTCACGAAAGTGGACAGGGGTGAAAGCCGCGTATAGGAATACAACTACCAAAACACCCACTGAGAGGGGGCCGTGGCCGCCAGTTCCGGGATGGTGTGGGTCGGGTGGGTGACCTGGCGGCGGCGCTCGCCGTTCTGCCCGGCGGCGGCGAGGATGCGGTACATGGTACGGATCGAGCAGTGGTAGCGCCCGGCGTCCAGTTCCCGCGCCCAGATCTGCGCCGGCGGCAGTTCGGCGTACTCGGGGCTGTCCATCAGCTCCAGCACCGTGGCGCGCTCGGCGGCCGAGAGTGCTTGCGGCGGGGCTGATCCGGGGCGCTTCGGCTTGGCCGCCGGCTCCTGGGGGTTCAGATGCCGGTGGTGGGTGGCCCGGGACCGGCCCGCCAGCCGGCACGCGGCCACGATGCCCACATGTGCGGCCAACTCATCGACAATCGACGGGATTTCGGTGTCAAGGACGTGCTTCAGTCCGCGCTCTCGGAGACCGATTCCAAGAGCGCGACAGCTTTTCCCAGGACCTCCACCGCGGCCTTGTTCTTCGCCAGCTCCCGCTTGAGCCGCTCGTTCTCCCGGCGCAGCTTCTCGTTGTCTTCGGGCGAGCCGGGCTGCGGCGGTGGTCGGCCAGCTTCTCCAAGGCCCCGGCCTGCCGGGCGGCCCGCCACTCCTGGATGTGCGAGTGGTACAGCCGCTCGCGACGCAACAGGGCCCCACGCTCGGCGGGGGAAGCGGCGGTCTCGTACTGCTCCAGGAGGCGCAGCTTGTGCTCGACGCCGCGCTCGCCCAGATCCCCGACGCCCACCGCCACGGCACCGAGATCCTCCGCCGGGTCCGCGACACCACCTTCGCCGAGGACGCCTCGAAGATCCGTACCGGCCGTGGACCCGAGAACATGGCGACCCTGCGCAACCTGGCGATCAATACGCTGCGGCAGCACGGGCACCGTAACATCGCCGCCGGCCTCCGGCACGCCTCCTACGAGCCCTTCAGCCGCCCGCTCGACCTCCTCGGCATCGCCTGACCAGCACACTCACAAGATCACCGGACTCTGAAACGGCCCTGGGTTCTGGGGCGGCTCCTGGGATGCCGGAAGACCCGATGCCGAGCGTTCGTGACGGCTGGGGCTGCCGGTCACGGCAGAGGCCCGTGTCCCGGTTCGGAAGCGGCCGTACGGGTGACGTCTCCACCGGTCCTGTGTGGCTTTGCCGGGGCCGCTCCGTTGTGGGTGATTGGCTGTCCGGCGAGCCGCTGCCAGCAGACGTTCCACGGTGGCGCGGAGAGCCGGTAGCCGCCGTTCTTTCCCGGGTCGCAGGCCCGCGTGCCGCGGTCCAGGGGTTCCCGAGTGGTTGGAGGCGGTCGAAGGTGATGGCTCGGTGCGATGGTGGACGGCTCTGGGAGCGAGCCCGGGCTGCGGTCGGTGCCGTGCTGTCGACGGTCGCACACGGACCCGGGCGGATGCCCGCGCCGCCCGGGCCGTTTCGGCCAGGGTTCTGGCGCAGTCCGATCCGCGGGCCGTGGCTGACCTCGGTCTTCGGGCTGGTACTGCTCGTCGGGATCCCGATCCTGTTCGTGACCGGGGCGCTGTCCTACGCCGCCTACAACCCCGACCTCGGCCCGCTGAACGATCAGACACCGGACAAGGGCCTGCTGGGCTTCTACCTCTTCGACTGGCCCACCCACCCGGCCTGGCTCTACCGGCTCACCCAGGGGGTGCACGTGACGCTCGGCGTCGTCCTGGTACCGGTCGTACTGGCCAAGCTGTGGTCGGTGATCCCGAAGCTGTTCGAGTGGCCGCCCGTACGCAGCGCCGCCCACGCCCTGGAGCGGCTGTCGCTGCTGATGCTGGTCGGCGGGGCGGTCTTCGAATTCGTGACCGGGATCCTCAACATCCAGCTCTACTACGTCTTCCCGGGGTCCTTCTACACCCTGCACTTCTACGGGGCGTGGGTGTTCGTCGCCGCGTTCGTCATCCACGTCGCGCTCAAGCTCGGCAGGCTGGTCCGCGCCCTGGGGTCGCGCTCGCTGTGGGGCGAGCTGCGCACCGGCGTCGCCGGCACCCGGCCCGAACCGCCGGACACCGACGGCCTCGTGGCGGTGGACCCCGCCCCGCCGACGATCGCCCGGCGCGGCGCACTCGCACTGGTGGGCGCGGGCTCCCTGGCCCTGTTCGTCGTCACCGCCGGGCAGAGCATCGGCGGCTGGACCCGTACCACCGCACTGCTGGCGCCGCACGGCCGCGAGCCCGGGGACGGACCGAACGGCTTCCAGATCAACAAGACGGCCGCCTCCGTCGGCATCTCGGCGGCGATGGTCGGCCCGGACTGGCGGCTGGAAGTGCACGGCGCCGGGCCGGTGCAGGTGTTCACCCGGGAGCAGCTGCTCGCGATGCGGCAGCGCTCCGCCCAGTTGCCGATCGCCTGTGTGGAGGGCTGGTCCACCACCGACCAGCACTGGAGCGGACTGCGGCTCGCCGACCTCGCCGCCCTGGCCGGGCTCCCCGACGCGACGGACGTGCTCGTGGAGTCGGTCCAGCCGCCCGGCCCGTACTCCTCCGTGGTGTTGCGCGGCAATCAGATCCGGGACCCGCGTTCCCTGCTCGCCCTGCACGTCAACGGAGTCGACCTCTCGCTCGATCACGGCTATCCCGCCCGCATCATCGTCCCCGCCAACCCGGGCGTGAACAACACGAAGTGGGTCCGCCGGCTGACCTTCAGGACGTGACGATGGACCGACGCACATCCTTCGCCCGCTGGTACGGCGCGCGGCCGTTGCACCTGCTCGCGCTCCTCGCCTCCTTCGCCCTCACCGGCTTCGCGGTCGAGCGCCTGGTGACTGCACGGCCCCTCGCGGTGGCGGTCTGGTTCGTCGGCGCGGCCGTCGCCCACGACCTGATCCTGCTCCCGCTCTACTCGATCGCCGATCTCTCGGCCCGGTCCGTGCTGCGCCGCCTTCCCGAGCCGATGCCGACCGTGCCCTGGATCAACTACCTGCGGGTACCGGTATTCCTGTCGGGCCTCCTGCTGCTCGTCTGGTTCCCGTTGATCCTCAACCTGCCCGAGCCCTACCCGGGGGCGACCGGGATGTCGGCGGACGTCTACCTCGGCCGGTGGCTCGCCATCACCGGGGTCCTCTTCGGCGGCGCCGCCGCCGGCCTCGCGTTCAGACTCCGCCGCGCCCGTCGAGCCGGGCGATCCGGCCGCCGTGCGCGCGGCGTCCGCGAATCGTAGGACCGTGCTTCGCGGGTTCCGTCCCGACCGGCTCCTACAGTGGTCGCGACGTTCTTCGGAGGAGAGGTAGGTGCAGGTGATGAAGCGTCAGAACGCCTTGCGGGCCGAGCTCGGTGTGATCGGCGGCTCGGGGCTGTACGCGCTGCTGGACGAGGTGGTCGAGGTGCGCGTGGACACGCCGTACGGTCCGCCCAGCGACGCGCTGTTCCTGGGCGAGGTGGCCGGCCGCCGGGTCGCCTTCCTGCCCCGGCACGGGCGTGGCCACGGTCTGCCGCCGCACCGGATCAACTACCGGGCCAACCTCTGGGCGCTGCACTCGCTGGGCGTGCGGCAGGTGCTCGGGCCGTGCGCGGTGGGCGGGCTGTGGCCGGAGTACGGGCCGGGGGCGCTGCTGGTGCCGGACCAGTTCGTGGACCGGACCTCGGGGAGGGTGCAGACCTTCTACGACGGGCGGCCGCTGCCGGACGGGTCGGTGCCGCAGGTGGTGCACGTGTCGATGGCCGACCCGTACTGCCCGGCCGGGCGACGGGCGGCCCTGGACGCGGCGCGCGCGGCGGCCTGGGAGCCGGTGGACGGCGGCACCCTGGTGGTGATCGAGGGGCCGCGCTTCTCCACCCGGGCCGAGTCCCGCTGGTTCGGCGCCAACGGCTGGTCGGTGGTCGGTATGACCGGGCACCCGGAGGCCGTGCTGGCGCGTGAACTCGGTCTCTGCTACACGTCGTTGGCCCTCGTCACCGACCACGACGCCGGTGTGGAGAGCGGTGAGGGCGTTACCCACGCGGAGGTGCTGGAGGTCTTCGCCCGCAATGTCGACCGGCTGCGCACCGTGCTGTTCAAGGCGCTGGAGGCCCTGCCCGTCGACCGGGAGTGCCCTTGCCCGCACGCCCTGGACGGCCTGACGACCGGCCTTCCCGGCGTCCCGGGTGACTGACCGGACCCGTACCGTCCTGCCCTGCGCGCTCGCTCTCGCCGCCCTGGTGGCGGGCCTCGCGCTGACCGTGACCGGCGGCGGGACGCTCGCCGACCGGTCGCCGCTCCACGCCTGGTACGTCCTCGACGCCGCACTGTTCGCGCTCGGGCTGTTCCTGCTGCGGAAGGTGGCCGACCGTCAGGTGGCGCCGCTGGTGCTGATCGGGAGCATCCTGGTCGCCGGGGCCGGACTGCTGGCACCGCCGCGCACCAGCGACGACGCCTACCGGTACGTGTGGGACGGGCGGGTCCAGGCGGCCGGAGTCTCCCCGTACGCGCACGCACCGGACGACCTGGCGCTGCTCCGGCTGCGCGACACGGGCCTGTTCCCGGCCGGGGACGGGTGCACGGCCTGGGACGAGCGGAGGACCGCGGCCGGGGACTGCACCCGGATCAACCGGCCCGCCGTGCACACCGTCTACCCGCCGGTCGCGGAGGCGTGGTTCCTCGTCGCGCACCTCTTCGGCGACGGGGTGCGCGGCGTGCAGGTCGGTGGTGCCCTGCTGGCGGTCGCCACCACCGGGGTGCTGCTCGCCACCGGCGGGCGGCGGCGGGCGGCGCTGTGGGGCTGGTGCCCGGGCGTGACGATCTGGGCGGTCAACGACGCTCACGTCGACACCCTCGGTGCGCTCCTCCTGGTGGCCGGACTGGCCTGTGCGGCCCGCCGACGGGCCGGTGCCGGTGGCGCCCTGCTCGGCGCGGCGGTCGCGACCAAGCTGCTGCCGGCACTCGCCCTGCCCGGGGCAGTGTCCGGGCTGCTGGCCCGGCGGCCGACGAGGAGCGACCTGGTGCTCGCCGCGACGGTCCTCGGGACCTTCGTGGCGGCCTACCTCCCGTACGTCGCGGTCTCCGGCGTGGGCGTCCTGGGATACCTGCCCGGCTACCTGCGGGAGGAGGGGTACGAGCAGGGACACCTCGAACGGTTCGGCCTGCTGCGGGTGCTGCTGCCCGACCGGTGGGTCCCGTGGGCGGCCGCCCTGGTGCTGGCGGCGGTCGTGCTGTGGGTGCTGCGGTATGGTGACCCCGCCCGGCCCTGGCGCGGCGCGCTCCTGGTGACCGGGACCGCACTGATGCTCGTCGCGCCGAGCTACCCCTGGTACGGACTGTTGGTGGTCGCCCTGGTCGCGCTGGACGGACGGTGGGAGTGGCTGGCGGTACCGGCGGCCGGGCAGGTGCTCTACCTGGTGGGCGGGGAGGACGCCCAGCGTGCCGCGTACGGGGCCGCCCTGGCGTGCGTGCTCATGGTGTCGGCGGTGCGCGGTCGGGCGAGTGGTGCGTCGGGCCGGTCGATGCGCGGTGCGGTGCCGGAGATGACGAAACCCTGACGGGGCGCCCCGGGGCGTGGGGACGCCCTGGGGCGGCCGACGGCTCATCCCTTGCGCAGCGCGAGGAAGCGGCGGCCGTGCGAGGTCCAGCGCTCGGCCTCGGCGAGGCCCGCGGCGCGGGCCCGCCGCAAGGTGGCGACTGCACCGAGGCGGGCCCACGGGAAGGCCGGGCCGAGCCGTCCGTCCGGCCCCTCCACCCGGACGACGGCGCGCTCGTCCACCTCCTCCGGCTCCACCTCGACCAGCAGCAGCCCTTCCGGGGTGACGAGTTCGGCGCCCCGACGGAGCAAGACGTCCGGGTCGCCGCCAATGCCGAGGTTGCCGTCCGCGAGCAACGCGGCACCCCAACGGCCCTCGGCGGGCAGGCGGTCGAAGACGGAGCGGCAGAGCGCCGGGCCGCCGAGGCCGACCGTGCGGGCCACCGCGGCCCTGGTCACATCCACCCCGAGCACCGGCACGCCGAGGGCGAGCAGCGCGGCCACCAGTCGGCCGGGCCCGCAGCCGAGGTCGAGGACGGGTGCGGCCAGGTCGGCGCAGCGCAGCAGCAGGCTGTGGTCGGCGCCGGCCGCCGGTGCGCACCAGCGCTCGATGTCCAGGTGCAGCCGCCGGCCGTCCTCGCGGCGCAGCCACAGCGGGCCGCGACCGGTGCGGACGGCTTCGGCGAAGGGGTCGTCCACCCAGGGTGAGGCGACCGTCAACTCGCCACCTCCGGAGCCGCCTTGACAGTTCGCAGCCGGGCGGCGAAGCGGGTTCCCGGTGCCTCGGCGGCCACCTGCCAGGCGTCGTCGACGGTGTCCACGTCCGTCAGTACGGGCAGATGATGGACGGTCAGGCGGGCTTGCGCCATGCGGCGCAGGAGCGTCGCGCCCGTGCCCGGGGTGGACATCGGCACGTCGTGCAGGAGCTCGGCGGCCAGCTGCGCGGTCGGCCGGGCCAGGCCCAGCGCCCAGAACCCGCCGTCAGTCGCCGGGCCGTACCAGGCGTCCACGCCCGGTCGCCGGGTGGCGGACAGCGGCTCGGCCAGTGTGGCGGCGTCCAGCTGCGGGGTGTCCATGCCGACCAGCAGCGCGGGCGCCTCCGGGGCCAGCCGGGCCGCGTGCGCGAAGGCGCCGGCCAGCCGTCGGTCCAGGCCGCCGCCGCGCTGCGGGACGACCTCCCAGCCCGCTGGTAGCCAGCCGCCGGGTTCGCCGTCCAGGACCAGCAGGCGGCGTCCGGCGGGCATCGTGGCCAGGGTGTGCAGGGTGTCGGCGAGCGCGGCCTCGGCGAGGGCTGCTGCTTGGGGTGGGGTGCAGGGCGGAGTGAGGCGGGTCTTCACCCGGCCGGGGACGGGCGCCTTGGCGATCACCAGCAGCGTGGGAGGCGGTGCCGCCAGCACCACCCGCATGTCGCGAACGGCCTGGCGGGTGCCGCGCACGGTGCCGGTGACCTTGGACCGGCCCGCGCGTGGCAGGTAGTCGACGGGGGTCTCGGCGATCCGCAGCCCGGCGGCCGAGGCTGCGAGGACCATCTCCAGCGGGTAGCCGGAGCGTCGGTCGCCGAGGCCCAGGGCCAGCAGCTGCTCCCGGCGGGCGGCCCGCATCGGACCGAGGTCGTGCAGCGGGGCGCCGGTGCGGGCCCGCAGCCGTCGGGCGAGGACGGCGTTGGCGAGGCGGGCGTGCACCGGCCAGGCACCGGCGGTGGCCGGCCGGCGGCGGCCGAGCACCAGGTCGGCCGCACCGTCCAGCACCGGTGCGACGACCCGGGGGAGTTGGGCGGGATCGAGCGAGCCGTCGCAGTCGAGGAAGCAGACCAGGTCGGCGGTGGCGGCGCGCAGCCCGGTGTGGCAGGCCGCGCCGAAGCCGCGCCTCGGTTCCTCGACCACGGTCGCGCCGAGGGAGCGGGCGAGCTCGGCGGAGCCGTCCCGGGAGCCGTTGTCCACGACGATCGCCCGCCAGCCGGGAGGGATGCGTCCGAGCACCCACGGCAGGGCCCCGGATTCGTCCAGGCAGGGCAGGACCACATCGGCGACCGGTGGGGGAGGGAGGGGAGAAGTCACGCCGGTCACGCTAACCGCGGGCGGTCCCGTCGGGACCGAACCGCGCCCTTGTGGAAGTGCCACGTCTGTCCGGCGGGGCCCGTTCGGGGGATCTCGGGGATCTCACGGAACGCGGACGCCGGTCCCGGTGGGCGACCCCGCCGTGGCCGGGGGGTCGTATCCTCGGCAAGGTGAACGACCGCCCCACCACAGGGGGATCACCGTCGTCCTGCCGCGTCCTGGTGATCGGTGACGACCCGACCGTGGCCGAGGTCGTGGCCGGCTACCTCACTCGGGCGGGTCACCGCGTCGACCGGGCCGCCGACGGCCCGCAGGGGTTCGCCCTGGCCCCCGCCCACCGCCCGGACCTGCTGGTTCCGGACCTCATGCTCCCCGGGATCGACGGCCTGGAGATCCTGCGCAGGCTGCGGCCCGCCGAGGGCGGTGCCGACCTGCCGGTCGTCATGCTCACCGCCAAGGGGGGACGAGCTGGTGCTCTCGGTCACCGACGGCTGCGGCGGCATCCCGGAACAGGACCTGCCTCGGGCGTTCGAGACGGGGTGGCGTGGCAGCACCGCCCGCACTCCTCGCCCGGCCGACCCCGGAAGCCCCCAGGAACCGGGCGGGGGCGGTGCCGGACTTGGGCTCGCCATCGTCCGCGGCATCGTCGAGGCCCATGCCGGTCGGGCCCGGGTGCACAACACCGCCGGGGGCTGCTGCTTCGAGATCGTCCTTCCCGCTGCCCGAAGCTGACGTCAGGCACGTTGCGGTGCCGCCGCGAACTCCCTCATGCCGTCCGTGAAGGCCACCCGGGCCCGCCAAGCGAGTTCCGCGCGCAGCCGCGAGGAGTCCGCGGTGATGTGCCGGACGTCGCCGAGCCGGTACTCGCCCGTCACTACCGGCATCGGCCCCCCGTGGGCAGCGGCGAGCGCCGAGGCCATCTCGCCGATCGTCCGGACCTCGCCGCTGCCCACGTTGTACGCCCGGGCGCTGCCTGGGGGCCGGCCGCCAACGGCAGCGAGCGCGGCGACGTTGGCATCGGCCACGTCCTGGACGTGGACGAAGTCCCGGCGCTGACCGCCGTCCTCGAACACCCGCGGTGCCTTGCCTCGGGCCAGGGCCGAGCGGAACAGGGAAGCGACCCCAGCGTACGGCGTGTCGCGTGGCATGCCCGGCCCGTAGACGTTGTGATAGCGGAGCGTCAGTACGCGTCCCCCGCAGGCGCGGGCCCAGGCGGAGGCCAGGTGCTCCTGGGCCAGCTTGGTGGCCGCGTACACGTTGCGCGGGTCGACCGGGGCGTCTTCTGCCACCAGCCCGGGGCTCAGTTCAGCGCCGCACCGCGGGCACGGCGGCTCGAACAGGCCGGCGTCCAGGTTGTCCGGATGCCGCGGACCGGGCGAGACGTCCCCGTGCACCGGACACCGGTACCGGCCCTCCCCGTAGACCACCATGGACCCGGCGAGCACCAGGTCCCGCACGTGCGAACGCGCCATCGCGGAGAGCAGGACCGCTGTGCCGAGGTCGTTGCAGCCGGCATAGGCGGGTGCGTCGTCGAGGTCCAGCCCCAGGCCCACCATCGCCGCCTGGTGGCAGACCGCGTCCACACCGGCCAGTGCCTGCTCAACCACCACCGCATCCCGCACGTCGCCGTGCCGCAGCTCCACGTCGTCCGGCAGGCTGGGCATCACTCCGGAGGGGTGGACGGCGGGCAGCAGTGCGTCCAGAACGCGGACCTCGTGGCCCGCCGTCGCTAGGGCCAGTACGACCGCCGACCCAATGAACCCGGCACCGCCGGTGACCAGAATCCTCACAATCGGCGACCCTACCGGCGGACGCCGGAACGACCGGCCCAAGCAGGCGTCGTGTCACGTCCCGGTAAAACTCGGCGCGTTGACCGAGTCCGAGCTGGGTCAGGAGCGCTGAGCCACTGAGTAGGGTCGGGGACTGGCGCGGTGGCTGATGCTCCGTTTCCAGTCCCCGCCGCTTCGAGTGAAGTAGGCCGCCGACGAGGTGCCCGTGGTTCGGGTCCTTTTCCGACGGCCCCTTCCCGAACGGGACGGGCCAGTTTCCCGGCATCCCGCTCTCCAGTGATCACTTCCGTGGTGGCGCGGTGCCTCGCCCGGCGTGGATGTCCTCGTGGCAGCGGCGGCAGATCACCAGGGTCTTGCGCCGTCGTTTGGCCATGAGGTGCACCCAGTCGGGCTTGTCCCGACGGCCGGGCCGGTTGAGGTCGGCGAGCTTACGGACGTGGTGGACCTCAAGGTTCGTCCGGGCTTCGCAGATCTCGCAGCACTCGGCGATGAGCCGGTGGATCAGCTCGTTTCGCTTCGCGCTGGCCATGACCGGCCGTCTGTCGGTGAGGACGGCCTTGCGCTGTCGTTTGAGCGGTATCCCGCCGAAGCGGGCGACCAGTGGTTTCCTTCCCCGGTCGCGTGGGACGGTGACGGTAAGGCAGGTTCGCGGTCCCTCGGGTGTCTCGACGGTGCTCTTGTATTTCCGAGCCATCTTCGTGACCGTCGACCGGTGCTTCCCGGCCAGCGTCTTCAGCAGCGAGGTCTCCATGACCCACTGGAGCCTGCCCAGGCGGAACACGTCCTGGGCGAGAAGGTAGTACTGGACGAGCCCCCGGTACTCGGCCTGGTACTTCGCGACGATCGTGAAGTCCTCGTCGTGAAGCAGCATGCCGCGTTGTGCCGGTTGCCCCTTGCTCATGTAGAGCGCGCATCTGTGCCTGATCACCTGCCGTGGCACGAACAGGCCGATCGCTCCGTTGACCGCCCGACGGTTCCGGGTGATCTTCGTGTCGGAGTGCTGGGCCCGGATCTCGTAGCCGAGGAAGTGCGCCGCCTGGCTGGTGGCGTGGGTGATCACGGTCTTGGACTCGGAGAGTTCCAGCCTGAGCTCGTCACGCAGGAACGCACCGATCTTCGACTTGATCTCCTCGGCTTCGTGCTTGGGGCCGGCGAACCCCAGGAGCCAGTCGTCGGCATAGCGGACGTATCTCAACCGGCGATAGTCCGGATCGTTCGGGTCCTGGCTCGGCAGGGTGCGGCGCTGGAGCCCGAGGGTCCGCACCGCCTCCCGGTCGCCGCGCCGTCTGGCCCTCGCGATCGCGTACTCGACGGCCTTGTATGCCCGGTTGGGCTGCCGACGCAGACCCCGGTTGTACTCAGGCAGCAGAGACTGTTCGACGAACCGGTCCAGCCGGTCAAGGTAGATGTTCGAGAGGATCGGGGAGGCAACTCCACCCTGTGGGGCACCGCTGAGCGTGTCGTGCCACCTCCAGTCCTCCAGGTATCCGGCCTTGAGCATGTGGCTGATCAGCCGCAGGAACCGGCCATCGTGGATCTTCTCCGCCAGCGTCGACAGCATGACCTCGTGATCGAGGCTGCCGAAGCAGTCGGAGATATCCCCCTCGATGAACCAGTGCGTCCCCTTCCAGAGATCCACCACCTCGCTCAGCGCGGTGTGGCAGCCCCGTTGGGGACGGAACCCGTGAGACCGATCGGAGAACTGGACGTCGTAGTACGCCTCAAGCAGCAGACGCACCACCTCGGAGACCAGTTTGTCCGACCAGGTCGGCAGGCCCAGCGGGCGCTTCTTCGTCGATCCCTTCTTCTCGATATAGACCCGCTTGACCGGAGACCACCGGTAGCGCTCGGCACGCAAGGCGTTGACGATGCTGCCGATCTTCTCCAGCGACATGCCGTCCGCGGTCTCCCCGGTGACCCCGGGCGTCATCGCACCCGTGTTGGCATAGATGCGCCCGTAGGCCACCAAATACAGCTGAGGGTTGAACAGTTGCCGATACAGCCTCTCGACCGGCAGTCCTCTCTCGCCACGTTTACGGATGACGTCCAGCACCGCTTCGGCGCTCTGCATTACGCATGCCTCCCTTCACTGGACATCTCGATCACCTGTGCCCCTTCGCCCATGCGGACGGCTTTCCCGTCCTCCCTGGCAGGTCGTCACTCCTGCGACTACTACGGGCACTCCGTCGCCGTAGGGCTCGCGCCCCGTAGGCGATCCCGTGGTACGTCTTCGCTGTACGTATCGAGCACGACGTAGGCCGCCCACTCATCTCCTTGACCGCCCTCGCTGGGCGATGCTCCACGTCACGGAGGTTGTCCGGTCTCACGGTTCATGCCCGGACATGACGTGGCGTCGGTTCCAGGTGTCGTTCCGACGGGTGCGCACTCTCACCGCTGGAGATTGGGCTTCAGGCAATCCAGCTTTGGCCATATCGCACGGGTCTCGCGGCACCCCGCCCCGGACACCTCCGGACGGCCACCACTTCCCTGACATGCTCTTGTCCCCTCGCGCTTTCGCGTCCAGGTAAGTCAGGCGACCCAAGAACCTCCCTCCGAGTTCCTCCCGACTGCGTCGGGGATACAACGAAGCGCCTCACGGCGCACACCGTGCATGCGGTTCTCCCGCACACGGCTTTCCGACATCGTTCACCAGCTGGCATGCGCCGTCGCCCAGCGCACGTTCCCGGTCAGGCGGTAGACCCCGAGCCGACTGATCCACCCGTAGGTGAAACGGGTGGTCCAGTTCCGGCCCCGCAGGCCGTGTTTCCGGCTGGCGAAGATCGCCAGCCGCTCGTGGACATAGCCGTCGACCTCATTGAACTTCCGCCCGCTGTTGCCGTTTCGGAAGTACGCTGCCCAGCCCCGCAGGACCGGGTTGAGATCGGCGACCACAGCGGCCACCGGCCGCTCGCTCCGGGACCTTGAGGTGGCCGCGCGAATCTTGTCCCGCAGAACCCCCAACGCCCGTGGCGAGGGCCAGCGTTGCAGGTAGAACCTGCCCCGCCATCTCCACGACTCCACCTTCCGGTGGTGGAATCCGAGGAACTCGAAACCCTGCCCGCCCCGCGTGAGGCAGACGATGCCGGACTTCTCCGGATGCAGCCGCATCCCGAGTCTGCCCAGCACCCGCGCGGCCAGCTCGCGCGCCTGTTCGGCGCGCTGTCTGGTCGGCGACAGGACCACGAAGTCATCGCAGTGGCGCACCAGCACCCCCAGCCGGCGTCCCTCGTCCTGCCACGCCTCGTCGAGGACGTGCAAGGCGATGTTGGCCAGCAGCGGGGAGATCGGTGAGCCCTGCGGGGTTCCCGCCCCAGTCGGGGAGGTCACCCCGCCCTCCAGTACTCCCATCCGCAGCCATGCCCGGATCAGTTTCAGCATCGACCGGTCCGCCACGCGCCGCTCCACCTGAGCGACAAGGGCATCATGTCCGATCGTCCCGAAGCAGTCCCGGATATCGGCCTCGAACACCCACTCCCGTCCCTGGTTCGCCGCGACGCGCACAGCCTCACACGCATCGATCGCGGACCTCTTGGGCCGGAAACCGTAGCTCGCCTCGGTGAACCGGGCCTCGAAGACCGGTTCGAGGACCAGTTTCGCGGCCGTCATCACCACCCGGTCGGCCGCAGTGGGGATCGACAGCGGCCGCAACTCCCCCGGCCGCCCCGGTTTCGGGATCTGGACCCGCCGCAGCACCGACGGACGATACGTATGCGTCCGCAGTCGATCCGACAGGTCCTGGAGGAACTCATCCACCCCCGAGGCCGCCACCTGGTCGACGCTCACGCCGTCCACCCCGGGGGCGCCCCGGTTCGTGCTCACGCTGGACCATGCCCGCCACAAGACGTCCATGCGGAGGACGTGGCCATACAGGGCATGGAACCGGCGCTCGGGTTCTTGCTTGGCACAGCGGTAGAGCGTCCACTGCTTCTCTGCACTTCACTCGAAAGGGTGAGGAAGGGTATGTGGTTGGGCAGGGGATGCTCCGTTGATGAGGGGGCTGGGGAGTGTGCCAGGTGGCACCGAACTCACGCCGCACTGCGTGATTACGGGTGTGAATAGTTGAGGTACAGGAAATCCCGGTGAGATTGATCTTGCTGTGATTCCCCTACTCCTGCCGGGGCTCGGGCGTGCTGGGCTCGGGTGCAGTCTCGCCTTCTTCGGGTTTGGGCCAGCGGCCGAAGGGTCCGTGTTCTCCGGGTCCGGTGGCGCCGAGGACACCGGGGTCCTTCCAACGGTGGGGCGGCATGGGGATCACTGGTCGTCTCCGTTCCGGGGTCGCTTACCCCGCTCCGGCGCATGCCTCCGCCTCTGCCAGATACCGTGCCACCGGGCCCAGGGTCACCATTCCGCTGGTGGCGCCGGCGTGTTCGGCACAGGCATCGCGCAGGGCAGCCTGGGCGCGTGCGGCGATTCCGGGCGCGCCGAGGCGTACGGCGGCGCGGACGGTCAGGCACCACATGGCCTCCTGCATGTGGTCACGCGGTGGTTCGGGCACCGTGGCGAGGGCGGCACGGGCCTCCTCGGTCCGGTCCTGGGCGAGCAGTACGAGGGGTCGTGCCCAAGGCCGGTACGGACCCCAGTCGAGGTGCGGGTCGGTGGGCGCGGGCCGGTCGTGCAGCAGGCGCAGCCCCAGCAGGGCGAGCGGGAAGAGGCCGCGGTGCAGCCCGGGCATTCCGGCAGTCCGGAGGGCGTTCTCGGCAGCGCGGTAGTGCGCCGCGGCCGTGGCGGCGGTCGGTCCGCCGGGTTCGGTGCTGCGGGCGGCTGTGACCCGGGCCCGGAACCACCCGGTGAGGACGGGGACGAGGGGCGCCTCGATGGTGGCGGCGAGCTGTTCGGCGGCCTCGGCGTGGGAGGTTGCGGTGTCGAGGTCGCCGAGGGCGGAGGCGGACTGCAGGCGGATGAGCCGGCCGAGTACGGCGAAGTTCGGCAACGCGTGCCGGGTGGCCAGGTCGAGGATCTCGGCGCCGGTCCTGTCCCGTACCGCCGCGAGCCCGGGGCGGGTGAAGGACTGCAGGAACACCCCGTTGAGGGCGAAGGCGAGCAGGGCGGGATCGGCCAGGTCCCGTGCCAGCGCCTCGGCCCGCCGCGCCGCCTGCCGCGCGCGCCCCGGCTCGGTCCCGGACAGATCGGCGCTGCGGCTCTCGACGGCGATCGTGGCCAGCAGGCGGGCGGAGAGGTCGGCGGGGCCGTCGGGGCCGAGCGCGGTGATGGTGCGCTCGGCGGCCGCGACGACGGCGCGGGACTGTTCGGGGTCGTCGGCCCGGCTCCAGAGGGCGGGCACGTCGTAGGCACCGATGATCCGCGCGGTCAGGGAGAGGTCTCCTGTGCGTTCCGCGGCCTGGACGGCGGCGAGACGGTCGCGCCGCGAGTGGACGAGGGCGTCGCCACCCGCCAGGGCGAGGGTGCGGGCCAGATCCACGGTGGTGCGCGGACCGAGCCGGACACCAGGGCCGGCCCACGCAGTACGTGCGCCTTCGAGCGGCACGGACCCGCCGAGGATCTCCATCTCCAGGCGTTGCAGGTCGGCACCGGGGTCCAGTCCGAGTTGGTCGACGAGCATCGCGCGGGCGCGGCGGAGGGTGGCCAGCGCGTCGGCCCGGCGGCCCGCATGGTACTGCGCGCGGGCGAGCAGCCCCCAGGCCGGCTCGCGCCACGGATGGTCGGCGACATGAGCACCCAGCCCGGCGACGAGATCGGCCCCTTCCCCGGAGCCGAGGAGGAGGCGGGCACGCAACTCCACGCCCTCCAACCGCAGTTCCTCCAGCCGGATCCGCTCGCGCTGCGCCCATGCGGAGCCGGGCACATCGGCGTACGCGGGTCCGCGCCAGGCCGCGAGTGCCGCGCCGAGGTCGGTCACCGCGTCGGGGTGGCGCCGGGCACGGGCCAGGGTGTCCTGGAACCGGTGGACGTCCACCTCATCACGCGGCAGGCGCAGTGCGTAGCCGGGACCTTCGGTGACGATGACACGCGGCGGATCGCGGGGCGGCCGTTCGGGTTCGAGGGCGCGGCGCAGCGCGGCGACGAACGTACGCAGAGCGCCCACGGCGCGGGCAGGCGGATCGGTCCACAGGTCGTCGACCAGGGTGTCGGTGGTGACCATCCGCCCCTCGGCGGCGACGAGCCGGGCGAGTACCTCGCGATGACGGGGTCCGCCCAGGTCGACCGGGCTGCCGTCGTCGCGGAGGGCCCGCACAGCACCGAGCACGTCGATTCGCATGCGCCCAGTGTCTGTGACGGGGGCGGGCTGCGCCCAGCCGTACTGATCGGCTGCTGATCGCCGTCGCTCAGGCTGATCCGGTCGGTCCCCGACCCGAAAGGACGGCCTTCCATGACCCCCACGATTCCCGGCTTCGACCACGTCCGCCTGCCCGGCGCGGACGGTGTGGAGCTGGCCGCCGCTGTCGGCGGTAGCGGCAGCGGCAGTCCGGTCGTGCTGTTGCACGGCTTCCCGCAGACCCACCTGATGTGGCGGCACGTCGCCGAGCGGCTCGCCGACGAGCACACGGTGATCTGTCCTGACCTGCGGGGCTACGGCGCCAGCGACAAGCCGGCGGCCACCGGCCCCGATGTGTACGCCAAGCGCACCATGGCCGCCGACGTCGTGACCCTGGCGGCGGCCCTCGGCCACGAGCGCTTCGCCCTCGTCGGCCACGACCGGGGCGCCCTGGTCGCCTTCCGGGCGGGGTTGGACCACCCCGAGACCATCACGCACCTGGGCATCCTCGACATCGTGCCGACGCTCGACATGTGGAACGTCCTGCGCGGCGCCTCGGCGGCGGTCGGCTACCACCTCTTCCTGATGGCGCAGCCGCCGGGCCTGCCGGAGGCGATGATCGCAGGCAGTGCGGACGCGTTCTTCGGCTCGTTCCTCAACGCCTGGGCCAACGACCCGACAACCATGCCCGAAGACGTGCGTGCCGAATACCTGAGCGCGAGCGCCGCGGCAGTGACGTCCATCGTTGCGGACTACCGGGCCTCGGCGGGCATCGACGTCACGCACGACCAGGCGGACCTGGACGCCGGGTCGCAGCTGGCCATGCCCGTGACGGTCATCCAGCAGGACTGGGGCGCACAGCTGGGCTACGACGCTGCCGCGGTGTGGAAGGCGTGGGCGCCGGACCTGGACCACCGGCTGACCCGAGCAGGCCACTTCATGGCCGAGGAGGCACCCGACGAGATCGCGGCGGCCATCCAGGACCTGCTGGTCCGCTGAGTCCCATGCTCTCGACTCACCGGCTGGTGGGCCACAATCGGTCGGCGAGTCCAAGGTTTTCGGAGATCAGCGTTCTCTTCCTGCGCTGGATACACAGGCGGTGCCGCCCGGCCGGCACGAGGTACAACGAACGGCCTAACGTCCCGGGTGCGCCGGCGGTCAGTCCTCTTCCTCGTCGTCCTCGGCGGCGTCGGGGTCGCGGAAGGGCCGCAGGCCCTGGCCGGGGCCGCTGGCGGTGATGTTGAACAGGTAGCGGCCCAGGAAGTTGATGTGCCGGTCCTTGAGCGGGGAGAGCCGGCGCTCGGCAGGTTCCTGGCTGATGCGGGGTTTGAGGTCGAGGCGCAGTACGGCGACTGGAACCGGGAGCCGATCACTGCTTCCAGCCGGGAGATCATCACGATCGCCCGGCGTGAATAGCTGCTGTCCGTCAGTGGTCCTCCTTCCTTCGGGCTGTCGGGATGCCGAGGTCGACGGCGGGGCGTCGGGTTCGGCGTTGCGTTTCCTCTCGCTTGGCGCGCAGGAAGGTGAGCGTGAGGTTGATGCCTTCGA
Organism: Kitasatospora sp. NPDC057542; assembly: GCF_042801945.1. Taxonomy (NCBI): domain Bacteria; kingdom Bacillati; phylum Actinomycetota; class Actinomycetes; order Kitasatosporales; family Streptomycetaceae; genus Kitasatospora; species Kitasatospora sp. NPDC057542. The sequence continues at coordinate 14,258 of NZ_JBHVFE010000009.1, read as the reverse complement.
CCTCGCCGAGCCAGTTCTCGTCCTGGGCCCGCCGTAGGCGGGCGAGGAGGTCGGTTTCGAGTTCTTCGAGGCGGCCAAGCATCTTCGGGTTGATGTGGAGCATCGGGCAGCGGATGCAGGCGTGTTCGTGCTGGCAGGGGGTGCCGTAGGGGCGTCCGCAGGAGCCAAGCTCGACCTTGCGGCGGTCGAAATGCTCCTCGAACTCCTCCCATTCCCGCTCCGTCGTGTCGCGGTACTCACCCTCCGGCCGGACCTCACGGCGGTGGTGGAGAAACTCCTGGTAGTGGCGGACGATGTCCTCGTCGAAGACCGCGACGTAGCCACGGGTGGTCTGGACGTCAAGATGGCCGAGCAAAGCCGCGCCGATGTGGATGGGCAGGCCGCTGTTGACCAGCTCGGTGGCGAAGATCCTTCGGAAGTCGTGCGGGGTGAACTTCAGCCCGCGGAACTCCCGGTGATTCTTGGCCAGTTGCTCGCAGATCCGGCCGAGCATGACCTGGATGGTCGCGGTGCTGAACACCATGGGGGTAGTGCCGTTCTGCCGCTGGAAGAGGAACGGCATCGGGGGACTCCACACCTTGTCGTGATAGTCGAACCGGCTGACGAGAGGGATCGGACGGCCGGTGCGGGTGTGACGGCGGATGATCGAGGCGATGACGTGGAAGAGCTCGGCGGACATCGGGATGACACGCTCGCGGTCAGTCTTCGATGGCGCGATCACCAGCAGCGCGATGACCTCGCCGTTCGCCCGCTGGTACTGGCGAATGCTCAGGTGGGTCAGTTCACAGAGCTCCTCGATGCGCACGCCGGAATGGCGCAGGGTCTCGACGGCCGCCCATTCCCAGAAGGCGCCTTCTTCCTCGGTGCCGATGTGGACGATCCGACCGCTGTCGACTTCCTGGACGCGGGTGGGGACGGCATCTCCATGGCGAAGGAACTTGCGGTCGGCTTCGGTGCGGATCCGCCGGTACTCGCTCCCCTCGTGAGTGAACACCTCCCCTTCGGCCGACTTGTCGGCCTGCTCCAGGAGCAGGCGGGCGCGGTCGTAGCGGGTTTCGACGTGGTTCACCAGCAGGGGAAGGAGGGGCTGACGCTGGCGGGTGCGGTCGGCGGAGCGTTCGTTGATGCGCCGGCGACGAACCCCGAGCCCGCGTAGTTCGCTGGGCGGGACCGGACAGGGTGCGACCCATGCCGCCCAGCGCTCAGGTTCGTCGGCGGCCCAGGTGTGTAGGTCGTAGTAGAAGGAGCGGAGCGCGATGACGATGCTGTCCTGGCCGACGCGGGGTTTGCCGTCGTCCTTGACGGTGATCGCCTGGCGCCAGGTCGCGTAGGTCTCCGGTGAGATGCGCAGGTCCTCCTGGTCGGGGTTGATCCTCTCGATGTTCTTCCAGAAGTGGCGGGTGAGCTTGCAGGCGAGGTCCTTCAGGGTGGAGTAGTCGGTGTCGGCCTTGCGTCGGGTGAGGTAGTCGATGAGCAGTCCGCGAACGGCCTGGTTGGTGATCTCGTACTGGTCGACGAGTTCCTCGACGCTGAGCTGTCCACGCAGCAGGGCGGCCCGCATGCTCTCCGGTGTGGACGGCGGGAAGTGCCCCATGGAATGCAGAACGTTCCAGACGCCTTGGCCGATCAGCCGGTTGGACACCTGGCTGCCCGGTTGCAGGATGCAACGTGCCTGCCGATTCTCGTGGGTGAAGTGCAGCAACGCGGCGGGAGTGACATCGCTCAGGGTGACGCCCTGGACGGTCAGCAGCATGCACAACTCGTTGATCGCGTCGCGGCGGTGCACTTGGCGGAACTGGTGGGCGCGTACCTCCGCCGCGTACTTGTCCAGGAGCGGGTCCTCCTGAGCGGCGATGAACATCACCCCGTAGTTGGGCAGAGGGTTACGCCGGAAGGCGAGTGGCGTCGGCTGGATGACGCGCAGGCAGTACAGAGCTCGGACTCCGGGGATGACGCTGGTGCCCGTTGTCCGACGGGACCCCACCTCATCGGCGGCGATCTGGCCCTGGCCGAGCGGACTGGCGTCCCATCTCACCTGCCATGTCTCCCCTGGGAAGGTGAGGAGGTATTCGAGCAGCGCGCGGGTTGAATTCTTCCAGTTCAGGCAGGTTGCGCGCTGTGTGTCGGGCCAGATCGAGGAGGAGCCGGCCACCTGCGACAACAGCGAGACCGAAACGGGCTTAAATCACGACGCTGCAGGCTTCACTTCATGTTGCGGACTGGCCGGTCGCACGCCCCCGAAGGACGCTTGTCACTCCACTTCGACGCCCGCCTCTCGACGAACGCCGGGAGTCAGCTACCGAGGACCCTGGCGTCTCCCCGGACCGGACTCACACCGGCTGGCTGCCCTGAGCTTGACGCCCGGTTACATCCTCTCCACCTCCTCTGAACTGGGACGATGCCCGAGCTGCTGGACGTACGCTTGATCTTTATCGACCAAGCGATCCACGAGGCTGGGATCGCCTCCTCGCTGGCCAATCTGGCGTCGTACGTCGAAGCGGCCGGCTGACCGAGCGACAACGGCTATCGCGGCCGGAGGACGACGAACGCCTGAACGCCTACGCCGAACTCCGGGCCGACGCCGACGGCCTGCCGTCGTAGCCGGGTCCCGCCGGTCACAGGTTCTGCAGATAGGCGAGCCGGACTGTCCGGGGGGCCTGCTCCGGGGTGTCATGCAGGGCCGCCTCCTGGGTGGTCGGGTCGCCGATGACGTACCCCTCGTACACCGCCACCCACTGATCGCCAATGCCGGTCAGGCCGCGCTCGACCCAGCCGACCTGGTGGCCCTCGCCGAGGACGAGGTAGACGTCAGGGTTGACGGTCCATCCGGCCAGAGACCACCAGCCGCCGAACGCCGCCGGCGCCGCTGGCACCGGAACGACCGGAGCAGCGTGAACCGGAGTCTGAGCGGGTTCCACAACGGCGGCCGCGCGCACGGGCGCGGCCTCGGCCGGAGCGGGGGCCGGCCCGGCCGGGACCTGGACGGTGGTGGGAACGAGACTGGCGCCCTGCGCCTGGCGCAGCCACGCACCATCCGGTTCGGCAGGACCAGCACCAGCGACGGCACGGGGCGCGGCTTCCCAGCGGTGGCGGTGATCATTAAGGTGTGGAAGCTGTGAGCATGCGTGGATCCGGTGACGACCTGTGGGAAGAGTTCGTCAAGGAGTTTGAGAAGAACAACGCGGTACGGGAGCCGAGTGTCGCCGAACAGGCGCGCCGGCCCGTACGACGAAGCGCGCGACGTCGGCTGCTGCTTTCGGTGGCCGCTGCGCTGCTGGTGGCAGCGGGCGCGGGGGCGTACCTGCTCCGGCCGTCGAGCCCTGCACCGGCCGCACCGCCCGCGCTGGCTGCGCCGGCATCGTCCGATCGCTCGCCGCAGGTGGCGACGCCGTCGATCGGTGCTTCGTCGGCGGCATCCGGCGCTCCGGTCTCGGCGATGCCGCTGTCCGTCTTTCCGGCGCAGCTCCAGGGGTACACGCTGGTGGCGGGCGTGGCGCGCTCGAACTGCACCGGCCCGGACACCGTGGCGCCGACCCTCGCCGGGTTGATCACACAGGGCCACGGCTGTCTCGGAGTCGACCTGGCGCTGTACAAGGACGCCGAGGGCAACCAGTACAACGTGGCGCTGTTCACCATGGCGGACCAGGGCGACGGCGTGCACCTGGTGAGCTTTCTCGGCTCCCACGCCGACTCCTTCCAGGTCGCCGTCCATGTCCCGCCCACGGATTCGGGTCTGCGCCGGTTGCCGGCCGACAGCGGCCGCGTGCAGGGCTTCGCGGCCTACGGGCACGGCGTGGTCGTCGGTTCGGCCCAGTGGTCCGACGGCCGGACCGCAGACCTCGACAAGCTGTCCGATCAGCTCTCGCCGCTGACCGACGCTGTCATCAAGAACGTTCCCGCCTGACGGGGCGCCCCTCCCGACTCGGTCCTCCGCGAAGGACGCGGCGCCCTCCTGGGCGCCCACTGTCGGCGACAAGTGGAAACTGGTTTCGCGCCCTGCCGGATCGGGCGCACGCGGTGCCGCGCGTTCTGGGCGTCGACGAGGTCGCCCTGCGCAAGCGCGTCCTCCTCGCCGCCTGACCGCTGGTCGTGGTGGCGTGGAGGGTCACACATCGGGGGACGGTGATGGCGCCGAGCACGACGGCCGAAGGGCGGGGACTCGGGTCAGTGCCGGCCGAGGTCTCGGCTGTCGAGACAGTCGACCAGTGCAGCCTCCTTCCGGAGCAACCGGTCGCGGTCATCGGCAGGTAGCGAGGCAAGGGCGTCGAGCAGCACGCGCTCTCCCGCCCCAGATACGACGCCCGGCTCCGCCCGCCTGATGGAGGGCCTGATCGCGGAAGCCGCGAAGCGCGGCGAGGTGGACTTGGCCCAGAGGAACAAGACGGGCGGGACGCCTCAGGCGGCCCGGAAAGGGAAGAACGGCGACGTACCCGGCGTCGGCGCAGGCTTTGGCTGAAGGAAGCCTTGCTCGGGCGCTCCAGGGGCGGGTTGACCAGCAAGGTCCATTGCGCCGGCGACCGGAAGTGCCGGCCGGGGCCGGCTTCCCGCGCGGGTGGTCAGCGGAAGAGGGCGGCGTGGTCGGTGGCCCAGGTGCGGAAGCTGCGGGCGGGGCGGTCGGTGACGTCCCGGACCGTCGTGGTGGCGGGCTCCGGCTCGGCGATGCGGGCGTGGATGAAGTCGAGTGCGCCGTCGGCGATCGCCGGGGGCCAGCCGGTGGTGAGCATGCGCTGCCGGGCGGCCTCGCGGGGGATTTCCTCCCAGCGCAGCAGGCGGCCGGCGGCCTCGCCGATGATCCGCACCTGTTCCGCCTGGGTGGGTGACTCCGGGCCGGTCAGGACGTACCGGGCGCCGTCGTGGCCGTCCTCGACCAGGGCTCGGACGGCGACCGCGGCGATGTCCCGCTCGTCCACCGGGCTGAGCCCGGCCGCACCACCGTAGCCGCGGACGACGCCCCCGGTGCGGATCTCCTCCGCCCAGCGCAGCGCGTTGGCCGCGAAGCCGTGCGGCCGCAGCACGGTGTGCCGCACCCCGCTGTCGGCGAGCAGTGCCTCGATCCCGCCGTCCGGCCGCCCCGGCGACTGCGGGCCCGCCCCCGGTACGTCCCGGACGACGGCCGAGGAGAGGAACACCACCCGTCCGACCTCCCCGGCCAGTGCCGCCACCGCCTCCGCCGCGCCCTCGGTGGTCGGGAACGGCCAGGTCAGGAAGGCCGCACCGGCTCCGCGGGCGGCCGCGCGCAGGGATGCCGGATCGAGCAGGTCCCCCTGGCGGAACCCCTCCTGCCGCGCGCGGTCCGCCTGCCGGGTCAGTGCCCGTACGTGCGTTCCGGCCTCCGTGAGCTGCCGGGTGACATGGCGTCCGACCGTTCCGGAGGCGCCGATCACCAACACGGTTGACCCATCGTCAGTTCGCTTGTCCGTCATGTGTCGAACGTATGCGGTGGCTCCGAGGTGCCCAATGCTCGCAAGTCCTCCGTTGATGCGCGATCGTCTATCGTCGTCCGGATGGACGTGCTGAGCGATGTGGTCGCGACCCTGCGGACGGGGGAGCCCCGCTCGGCTCGGGTCGGGTGGCGGGCGCCGTGGGGTCAGCGGTTCCCGGGGGCGCCGGGGGCGGGTTTCCAGGTGGTCCTGCACGGCTCCTGCTGGCTGGTCCCGGACGAGGGCGAGCCGGTGCGGCTCGCGGCCGGGGACGTGCTGTTCCTCCCAAGAGGCCACGGGCACGCTCTGGCCGACCACCCCGGCACCCCGCTCGCCGAGCCGGTCTGCGACCAGCGCGTCGGGGCGTACGGGGCGGAGGCCACCGGGGCAGCGGAGCCGGACGTCGTGACCCTCTGCGGCGCCTACCAACTCGACCCGGTCCGCGCCCACCCGCTGCTGCGGGACGTCCCGGACGTCCTCCACCTGCCTGCCGGCCCCGGCCACCACCCGGAGATCCGCTCGGCAGTCGAACTCCTGGCCGGGGAGCTGGAGAAGCCCCGCCCGGGCGCTGCGGCCGTGGTCCCGGCGCTGCTGGACATGCTGCTGCTGTTCATCCTGCGGGCGTCGTCCGAGCATCCTTCGGCAGGGCCCGAGCGCGGCTGGGCGGCCGCCCTCGCCGACCCCTCGCTGAGCCAGGCCCTCCAGGCCGTCCACGAGGAACCGGGCCGGAGTTGGACGGTCGAGGCGCTGGCCGCCCGGGCCGGCCTCTCCCGCTCCGCCTTCGCCCGCCGATTCACCGCCACGGTCGGCCAGGCACCGCTGGCATACGTCACCTGGTGGCGCATGGCGCTGGCCGCGCGCCTGCTCCGCGGCTCCGACCTCCCCCTGAGCGCCCTCGCCGCCCGGGTCGGCTACGCCTCGGAGTTCGCCTTCTCCCACGCCTTCAAGCGCCACCACGGCCTCTCCCCGGGCCGCTACCGCACCACGCCGGATTGACGGGCACCCCTGCGTCGCCTCACCACGGGTGCGGTGCACGGGAAGTCGGGCTGGCTGGACAACCCCTCCAGCGCCCACTCCACCGCGTCCGCGAGCGTCCGACCGGACGGCGCCAACTCGCCGTCGGCGAGGAAGGTCACCAAGGCCTTCCCAGACGGGGCGACATCGAGCACCGCAAGCGGACCGACCGGGAACCTCGCCGCCACAGCGGCCTCCCAGTCCGCCGGACCACCTCGGAAGCCGCCGTGTTCCGCGCCCGCGACACCGCGCCAGCGACAGGGCGGGACGCCGGGCCACAGCCGGTGCGGCTTCCGCGCGGGCGGCCTGACGGGACGCAGCGACCGAAGCGACCGAGGCAGCCGACTCGGCCGGGCCTGCGAGGCGGGCCTCTCCACCGAGGCCGCCCAAGCACCGCGCCTGTTCTACGGACGACGGTGACCACAGGCGCGCCGGGCCGGCATGCCACGGCGCGGGGCCGAGGCGGGTCAGGGGCCGGTGGTGGTACGGGCCCGTACGGCCAGCAGGGCGAGGTTCCCGGCTGCGGCGGCGGGGGCGGAAGGCGAAGACATCGGTGAAGGGTCCGGTCACCAGCAGCAGGACTTCGTGCGCGCGCAGCGCCCGTCACCACTCGCGCCCGGCCGCGAGTTCCCCGTCGAACCAGGCCTCGCCGTCCGGCCGACGCACCGTCAGGCACGGCGGGGACGCGGTGGCGGACCAGCCCGGGGCCGGATCCCGTTCCAGGACGCCCGCGTCGTGGGCCCACCCCTCCCCCGCCGCCACCGGGCGTCCCACCGCGTTGGGCACCACCAGCACCGGACACCGGCCCGGCACCAGCTCCGGCCACGCCCTGCCCACCAGCCCCGTACCGGCCATGATCTCCACGCAACACCCCCTGCCCCACCACGCATCCCGGCACACCCAACCCCCAGTACCGCACCCCCGGCCCATCATCCCCCGCCCCCGGCCCCGGCGCGGACGGCGTCACCGACAAAAGCACCACCCGCATTGCCATCGACGCCGGAGACCCCTGGAAGAACTACGCTCCGGGCGCTCACGGCAGCTGACAGGCACAGTGGCAACGGCCGAGCGGATCCGGTCACAGCCACCGGGCGAATCAGCCGCCGACCAGGGCCATAAGGAACCGGGTCTCCGCGTCGTCCCGCCCCGCACACATTCTGGGAACCGCAATGAGGGCGGCCAGAGCCCGGCACCAACCCACCACACGCCGAGGAGACAGGCCAGGAACCAGCGCCGCCAGCTCCTCAGTCCTCTGCTCCAGCATGGCTGGATCTGCGACTCCCTCAAGCACCCAGTCCACAGCGTCGAAGTCCGGGTCGCCCCACGTCGGCCTCGGATCGATCGCCACCATGCGGGCTCCCGGACCAGACAGCACGTTCGCCGGATGGAGATCACCATGCACAAGTCCCACAGGCCCACTGGCGGCAAGTTCCAGGGCTGCTGCTCGGGCCTGACCAAGCACCGTCGGGGCAACCACGCCGTTCGCGCGGGCCGCCGCCAGCCTGCGATCAGTCAAGTCGAACAGGAAGTCGATCCTGTGTGAGAGAGGCCGCAGCACCGAGTGCTCCCCTGGCACGGGAGGCGAGAACCGCAGATCTCGAAGCAGGGCCGCGACCTCGGGCAAATTCCAAGCAAGCTGCCGCACCGGTACTCCCGGTTCCACATTCTCCAGCAGCAAGGCCCCGGCAGCGAGGTCCGCCGCCAGCAGAGTGACGACCGACGGCATATCTGCCCAGGCTCGCAGGGCTTCGGCTTCCTCGCAGGCAATCAAGGGCTCTGGCGTGAGCTTCAGCCACACCGAGGCACCAGAGCCACGCTGCAAGCAGCGGAACACCCGCGAGGTGCCTCCGCCCCCCGTCGCAACAAGATCCAGATTCCAGCGATCAGCGAGCTCACCGACGAGAGCCGGCAACTCGTCACACCAACCGAGCACACCAGCGCCGAACCGAACGACGAGACGATCCCGCACCTCGGGAGCAATGCAGGCCAGCTCTCTCAACACGTCCCCCTCAGGAAGTCGATGCAGATCCTGCGCATCCTATGAGCACAGCCCGTGCACGCCCACCACATTTCAGTGTCACGGAGCGTGAAGAGCGGTCGCGTCGAACTACCCCATACAGCACTCAGGATCATCGACGCTTACCAATCCCAAGGCCGATGACCACGCGCAGTTCACGGCACCATCCGATGCCGCGCACCGGACGGACGAACGGCAGGTCGCAGACGACGGCGCAGCCGGAGCGGCCGGCCTGGCGCGATCCGCCGCCTCCAGCTCGACGACCTCGACATCGGCGACCGCCGACTCGCCATCGACGGCCGCGTCCGGCCCCTGGACGAACTCACCCTGCAGGCAGCCCTCGCCGGGCTGGAGCACCGACGACGACGCTGGCCCGACACCGCCAACCCGCACCTGCTGATCAACAAGCAGACCGCGCTGAAGACCGGCCCCATCAGCGGCGTCTCCGTCTCCGCCGCGCTTCGCGGCCAAACCGCCACCCTCGAACGGCTCCGCGTCGACCGCCAGCTCGAAGAAGCCTCGTCCACGGCCCCGACCCGCTCCACCTCGCCGAAGTCTTCGGCCTGGCCGAGAAAACCGCCATCCGCTACGCGGACTCGGCACGCAGGCTTCTGGGTGAGACCGCCGAACAGCCAGCACAGAGAATTCGCTCGACCTGGTTACTTCCTTGAAGAGACCCTACGGGCATGGAGTTCTTCTGCTACCACCACGACCGGCCCGGCTCCCTAGCACTTCGCAACGAACTACTGGAAGAGCACTGGTCCTACATGGACCGGTACGCGAAGGAGATGATCGCCCGGGGCCCGACCCTCACCGGCAACGGTGGCGCTCCCACCGGCAGCGTGCACATCGTCGACCTTCCCGATCCCGCCGCCGCCCGCGCGTTCGCCTTCGACGAGCCGGGCTACCAGGCCGGCGTCTACCGGGACGTGCTGCTGCGACGGTGGAGCAACACGCTGGGGCGCACCATGTGGGACTTCCCCGGCGGCCGGACCGGCAGCAACCGATACCTCGTGCTGGGCCTCGGCGCAGGACAGGCCGCCGACCTCGCCGTGCCGCCTGACAGAGACGACCTCATCGCCTACGGGCCGCTGCTGTCCGACGACGGCACCACCTGGCTCGGCACGGCCGCGTTGCTCCGCGCGCCGGACCCGGATACGGCAGGAGCCATCCTGACCCGGGACCGATACGCCACCATCGAGGTGCACAACTGGCAGTTCGGCGGGCGCCCGTCATAACCCGAGGACGTCCAGACCGACGTCACACCGGAAGCCCTTCGGATCGCTCCGTCCTCGCGTTTCATCCGAACCCACGGGTCCGTCGGCCTGACGCACACCGGTGGACCCGTGAGTTCGCGCTGAAGGACCTTCGGCTTCCCCGAATCCACGGGGCTCGCGGGGTCCAGCCAAGGTGCGCGCAAAACGTTATTCGGTCGGCTGATCGGCGGGATGGTGACGGCCCTCGGGGACTTCGACGCTGCCGAACAGGCGCCGGCCTGACGGTTCCTGCTGGCGATGACGCGGGTGGTGCGTCAGCATGCTGACTTTCTGCGAGTGTTTGCGTTGCAGGATGTCACCGCTGTGCACCGCTGCCACGACGCTAACCACGGGAGTGGAGAGGAGCGTGAGCAGCATCGGCCCGTATCCGCCATCTGAGGCCACTGCCACGACGACGGTCTCGCCGAGATATGTCGTCCCGGCGACAATCCCGGCGAGTAGTCCTCGCAGCGAGGTGCGCCCAGCCAGCCACTCAGGTGACAGCGCAAGTGCCGCACCGGTGATCGCGCCGACCAGAACGCCGACACCCAGGCTTCCGCCGACCGCGATGACAAGTCGGGAGAAACCCGGCAGGGCATGCGGCTTCATGAGGAGCTGCGCGACAGCTACGCCGAGCCATAACGAGGCGGCCAGCCCGGCAGGCACAGCTCCTATGCGGACTCCCAGTCGAACACCACGTCGGATCACAACGGCAGGATCAACCGCCACCGCCTCTCCCGCGGCGGCCACCGCGCGGCCAACGCCGCCCTCTACCGTATAGCCCTGTGCCGGATGTCCAGCGACCGGCGAACCCGCGACTACGTCGCCCGCCAGACCGAGGCCGGCCGCACCAAGAAGGAGACTATCCGCCTCCTCAAACGCGCCATCGCCCGCGAGATCTTCCGCTGCCTCACCGCAACCGTCACCGTCCCCGAGATCGCCGACCTCCGGCCCGCCCGCCAGGCCAAGAACATCACCCTCACCGCCGTCGCCAACCACTTCGGCATCTGGCCCGCCACCATCTCCACCCTCGAACGCGGAATCCGCCGCGACGACGACCTCGCCAACGCCTACCGCGAATGGCTCACCGCCGCTTGACACCCCATAGGAGTCAGCCGTTCGCCTGCGGATGACGCCTTGCCCGCGTGAAAATCGGTGCGGGGGCCGCCCGCTGACGCCGCATCATGTTTGGGCTTCGAGCTCGCATAGGAGTCTGGTGAGGGGGCTGACCGAGGGACCACGCACTGTCGCTTTGAGCACGCTGTTCAGCTTCTCCGCCTCCCTCAGGCTCCCCGGACGGCCCCACCCTGAAGCACGACAGCAAGGGAGGGCCGACGACCATGGAAGAAACGAGGGAGGACCAGGACGACGGAGCCGTGGCTCGGGTCGCCGCGATCGACATCGCAAAGGCGTCCGGAGTCGTGTGCATGCGGCTGCCGCACGAGCGGATCGAGGGCCGACGGGTTCAGGAAGTCTGGACGGTGGCCTCAACTACCAACGCGGTCATGGAATGAAGCTCCCACGCTGAACTGGACACAACCGCTACAGGTGACACAGGCACGCCCCTCCACCAGGGCAAACACCGCTCTCATGACACAGGTGCCGCATCTTGTGGATCTTGACGGATCAGGCCGCGGCGTTGGGGTGCGTGCATCGCAAGGCGGAGGAGGGAGCCACTGCGGTGGGGGCACCTCCCGACCGAAGGCTGGGGGCCATTGGCGACCGACGACAACGCGGCGAGATGCGTGCCCCGGCGTCGCGCACCCGGCAAAGATCCGCAAGACACGCCCTAACGTCGCTGGTCGGCCGACAGGCTGATCGCCGAGGCGGGGCACAGGGCGACCGCCTCGCGAACTGCATCCAACGCCCCGGCCGGAGGCTCGGGTTGCCGCACGACCGACGTGCCGTCGTCGTCGCGCTGGTCGAAGACCTCGCCGGCCGTCAGGACGCACATTCCGGAGCCGATGCAGCGTTCGACGTCCACGGTGATCCTCATCGATCACGCGTCCCAGGTGACGGGGAGGCTCTTCACCCCGTAGATGTCCGCGAGCTCCGGGCGCAGGGCGACCTCCTCGGGCGGTACGGCGAGGCGCAGTGTGGGGAAGCGGTCGAGCAGTGCGGGGAAGGCGACCCGCATCTCGATGCGGGCCAGTTGTTGGCCCAGGCACTGGTGGATGCCGTGGCCGAAGGCCAGGTGTCCGCCGTCTTGCCTCCGCAGGTCGAGCGCGTGGGGATCGGGGAAGCGCTCGGGATCGCGGTTGGCGGTGTTGAACGAGAGGATCACCCGCTCGCCGGCCTTGACGGTCCGACCACCGAGTTCGATGTCTTCCAGGGCCGTCCGCATGAAGGTCTTGGCGACGCTCAGGTACCGCAGCAGTTCCTCCACGGCCCGGTCGGCGAGCGCGGGATCGGCGCGCAGTGCGGCCAGTTGGTCCGGGTTGCGCAGCAGCGCGAAGGTTCCAAGGGCCAGCATGTTCGCGGTGGTGTCGAGACCAGCCGCGAGCAGAATCAGGCTGATCCCCTTCAGCTCTTCGTCGGTCAGATCGCTGTCGGTGAGGTCGCTGAGCACGTCGTCGGTGGGGTTGGCGCGCTTGGCGGCCACCAGCTCTGCCAGGTACTCCTGGGTCGAGGCGTAGGCCGCCATGAGGTCCTCGTCGCTCGTCTCCCCGTTCATGAACGAGTCGACCTGCTCCTGGAAGGAGCCCCGGTCCTCGTACGGCACCCCAAGCAGCTCGCAGATCACGATGGCGGGGATCGGCTTGGCGAATGCGGTCACCAGGTCTGTCGGAGGCCCGGCCGCCTCCATGGCGTCCAGGCGGGCGGCGGTGACCTGCTCGATGCGCTCGGTGAGCAGCCGCATTCGCCGTACGGTGAACTTGCCTGTCAGGGGCTTGCGGTAGCGGCTGTGCTGGGGCTCGTCCATGAGGACGAACTCCCCGGGCGGCGCCGGCGGGGTCTGGAAGTCGCCGTAGTCGATGGTCGGGTGGAGCATCAGGTCCTTGCGCGAGCTGAACCGTGTGTCGGCCAGCACCGCCCTGACCAGGTCGTATCCGGTGACCAACCAGCCGGGCTTTCCGCCGGGGAACGTGTAGCGGCTCATCGGCCCGTGTCGGCGGGCGTCGATCAGCTCGGCAGGCGGGTCGAAGGGACAGCCGGGGCGGCGCGCCGCCGGCATGGTCGTGACGGTGTGCGGGGATTCACCCATGGCTGTTCCTCGTTTCGCGTTGCCTCACGTTCGGGATCACTGGAAAGCTACGGCTTTTTCTGACTTACCGTCAATCGCATGAAATGCGTTCTGCCAGCTCAGTGGCGGTAAATTGATGCAATGACGCTGAACTCAAACGCAATGGGCCGTTGCAATGGCAGAAGGCTAAGGCAATGCCGGAGGCCGGCCGGGTGGCCGTACTTCACCGCGCCCCGCCGACAGGCCCAGCCGTTGCCCCTGAGGTAGCCCTGCTTGGCCCAGGTCCTGGGGCCGGTCTCGCCGTTGACCCTAAGCCTGGTACACCGCTCGAACGTCTGGCTCGCCGTCGGGATCTGCTGATTGACCTTCGCGGTTTTGCGGGGGGTGCCCCTATGTGTTTGGTCAAGCGGTTCGAGGCCGTGCCTCAGCTCAGGGCTGGTCGTACCAGGAGAACGCCGCGATTCGCCAGCCCTCCGAGGTGCGGACGAACTGGATGGTCTTGGTCCCACCGCCCTCGAACGGCTCGCCGTCCAGGACGCCGGCCTTCCGGTACTCGCCGAAGCGCGACGCGATGTCGCCCGCGATCTCGGTCCGCTCGGAGGTCTCCCACTCCGAGAACTCGACCAACCGGCCGTCGGCGAGCAGGCGTTCGCGCGGATCGATGAACTCGTCCACAGTGTAGACCGTGTACTTCGGCCCGGTCAGCACGATCACACCACCCGGAATGACCAGCCGGCGGATCCGGGCCACGTCCGCGGGCTTGCCGCCGCGGTTGTCGAAGGCTCCGAAGAACTCGGCGGTTATCGCGTCAATCTCGATCTTGGACATGGCGTGACAGTAACACCGCTAGGGGGCAACGGACATGGCATCGAGGCAACTTCGAACCAGAGCACCCACGAGCTGCGGCCGCCGGGGTGGCCAGGTCGCCGGCCGGCCGGAGGCGGCTGCACGTGGCGATCAGGTCGGCTGTGGCCAGGCCGCGCAGTTGGGCGCGCAGGGCGTCGGGGGCGGTGATGAGTGTTCTCTGCGGGCGCCGCGGCGAGGTGGTCGCTCTCGGACCGATGTATCTGCTGGAACACGTCCAGGGCCAGGGACTCGGTGGCCGCATGATGACCGAGTTCCTCACCTGGGCCGGAGCCGCACCCATAGGCCTATGGGCCACCGACTACAACGACAGCGCGGTCCGCTTCTATCAGCGCCACGGATTCGAGATCACGGGCGAGCGAGAGCTCTGGCAAGGAAGGCTGCCAAACCTCCGTATGACCCGCGAGGTCGCACCCGGCATCAACCACAGCTGAGCTGCCCGCGTTGGCAGCAACTGCCTCGAAGGCCGGCTGCGGGAGAACCCACACCACGGGCTCGTGGGT